>JACQRW010000004.1 GCA_016206285.1 Candidatus Sungiibacteriota bacterium | reverse complement strand
TTTTGGTGTGGACCTGACGGGACTTGCACACGTTTCGCTACTTGTCAAGGGTAGAATGTTACTATATACACCACAGGCCCAGGTCCACAAGCTGATTATAAACGAAAAGAGCCCTCTTGCAAGGACTTTTTTCGCTGACAAGTAGCTTGGAACCTGTAGTGTATACAGATTACTACCTTAAAAAAAGTATACCAGATAGCCGATCGGTATGTCAAGCCCAGTTTTCCCCATTGGTTTTTTATCTTTTTTTTGGTACGCTATGATCATGTTCTCTTGGCGGGCGAAAAGACAGCTTTTGCTTACGGGGCTGGTGGCCGCAGTTTTTCTTGGGGCAGGTTTTTGGATTTTCCAGAAATTTTTGCCTGTGCCCAGCTGCGTAGATAGCAAGCAGAACCAGGGAGAATTCGGAGTGGATTGCGGAGGGCCATGCGGGCCGTGCGAGCTTAAACATCCTCAGCCGATTACCACCTTTTGGGCGCGTAGCGTCAAGGTTCGGGAAAATGTATTTGATGCGGCAGCGCTCATACAGAACCAAAATGAAGTCCTTTCTTCAGGGCATGTGGTCTATGAATTTGCGTTGTTTGACGAGTTTGGTTTAGTCACCAGAAAGATCGGCGAGACATACTTGCTTGCGCAAGAACGCACACCCGTCATTGAGCCGAGCATTGTGACCTCGCGCGATCCGACCCGGGTTGAATTTCGGATTGTAAGCGTTGACTGGCAGGTGCGCAAAGATATCCATCCAAATGTGTTTGCGGAGCGGCGGGAGTATAAGGTGATAACGGCAGGAGAAAAAAAACAGAGCGCGGTGGACGTGTCTGTATTTAACAGCACCTCCTACGATTATAAGTCGGTTGACGTATATGTATTGGTGCTTGATACAGATGGCAATCTGCTCGGAACAAACCGCACTGTCTTGGAAAATGTAGCCGCAGGGTCGCACAACCCAATCAGATTTATCTGGCCGGGCGAACTTGCCGGAATCACGGCATCGGTTGAGGTTGCAACCCGCCTGAATATCTTTGATCCTGAACTCATATTGAAACCTTAAAACAAGAATCTCGATACTCGTAGCACAATGCAAAAGAAACCCTTTTGTTTCTTGTTACGTGTTTTGTGTTTTTGCCTATTCGTTGTTTATCTTATCCCATATACGCAAATATGATTGGGTGCTCGTGGGCGTCATTTTTTTATTGATGCTGATCGGACTGGTCTCGCTCTTCAGTATGTCGGGGATCAAGCCAGTCCATTTTTTTGAACGCCAGTTGCTTTGGGTCGCGGTCGGCTTGTGCTTGCTTGTTGTCTCGAGTCTGGTGGATTTCCGGCTGTTTAGAACCCAAAGTGCGGCCGTACTGGCGCTTTATGGTGTCAGTATCGTGCTGCTGCTGTTGGTCATCTCAAGCGCCTTTGTTATTCGCGGGGTAAGGTCGTGGCTTACCTTCGGAGGTTTTTCGGTTGAGCCGGTTGAGTTAGTCAAACTGGCGCTTATTATTTTGCTTGCCAAGTTTTTTTCAAAACGGCATGTGGAAATTTATCGGATCCGGCATCTGGTCGTATCCGGCATCTATGCGGCATTTCCTGCTGTGCTCGTTCTCATTCAGCCTGATCTCGGGTCGGCGATTATTCTCATGGCGATCTGGATTGCCGTGGTTGTATTTTCTGGCATGAAATTACGCCATTTTGTCCTTCTCCTGTGTGTATTTAGTATTATTGCATTTATCGGGTGGCATAATGTACTCAAACCATACCAGCAGTCGCGCATTATGACTTTTCTGGATCCGTATAAAGATCCGAAAGGAGCCGGATACCAGATGCTGCAATCCATGATTGCGGTTGGTTCCGGCAGAGTATGGGGCAAGGGACTTGGATACGGATCCCAGACGCATCTGCATTTTCTCCCGGAGCCGGAAACTGACTTTATTTTTGCGGCATTTGTCGAAGAGTGGGGTTTTGCCGGCACCGTGGCTATTCTCTCCCTCTTTTTTGTTCTTCTCTGGCGGATTATCAGGATCGGCATGCGTTCTTCGGACAATTTCTCCCGCGTATACTGTCATGGCTTTGCTGCTTATATTTTTGTACAAAGTTTCATCCACATCGGCATGAACATGGGTCTGATGCCCATTACCGGCATTACGCTGCCCTTTGTCTCATACGGCGGATCAAGTCTGGTTACCCTGCTCATCGGTGTGGGCATCGTGCAAAATATCAAAATCAACGCCCGCCGTGCAGTGGCAGGGGAAATGTGATACTCTTTAAAAAGATCATTTTAATTACAGATAAGAAAAGAGAGGAGCGAAAGATGGAGACGGCATTACTATTTACAGGAGCAACAATAGGAGTCTGGGCTTGTCTCTGTTGTTTCCTAAGTGCGTTGGGTGCGTTAGCTCTGTTGAGCGGACAAGAACTTATAAAATTCAGGAAACATATTCATGAATGTGTGGTACTAGGAAAGTGTCCAGTGAAAGAAGGCAGAATACATCGGATGCGAGAACGTATTGTATGGAAGTTAATCTGCTGGTTCGGAGATGCAGGTGCAATCATAGGTTTTTGGCTGGTATTTTCTTGCGCGTTGTTCTTTCTCGTTCCTTTTTATATTGCGAGAGATACTATGGCTTTCATACATGGCACTCTGACGTCTTCTTGGAATTTTTGACAGAGGCTATGCCAAATTTGAGCAAGCGCTCAAAGTTAGTCCGCCAATCTCTGGATTGGCGTTTTTTCTTTTTTATTCTATACTATCTGTATGATTTATCTTGCCTCAGACCATCGGGGATTTCAGCTGAAAGAAGCCATCAAGCGGTTTTTGACCGAGCGCGGCGTATTGTTTGAAGATTGCGGCGCGGTCGCATATGCCGAGGGTGACGACTACGTTGATTTTGCCGTTGTGGCTGCAAAAAAGATTCAGGAGGACTTGTCCCGAGCGAACGAAGCGAGCCGAGGGATTTTTTTGTGCGGCTCCGGGCATGGGGTGGACATGGTGGCGAATAAATTTCGCGGCATCAGGGCTGCGCTTTGCTGGAACGTGCAGGTAGCCAAACAATCCCGCGAGCATGAGGACACCAATGTGCTTGTGCTTCCGGCCGACTGGCTTGATGATGCGGCTGCGGAAGAAATCATGACCATGTGGCTCGGCACGGAATTCAGTGGAGAGGAACGGCATGTGCGGAGATTGGAGAAAATAGAAGAATTGGAAAAGAGAAAGTTTTCTTAAAGATTATGTTCTTTAGAGTGCCTTCTGAAAAATCCAAGCAAGTTGGCTTTACTCTTATTGAGCTGTTGGTTGTGATCTCGATCATCTCCTTGCTCGCCAGTATCGTGCTTGCTTCGTTGAACAGTGCTCGTATAAAAGCACGGGATGCAAAGCGCCTTGCTGATATGCAAGAGATTTACAAAGCGCTCCAGCTTGATTTCGACCAAAAAGGATTCTGGCCTACAACGTCATCGTATGGCGGCGCAAATCCGGGCGGCTGGGACTATAGTTCTCAAGGAACCTTTCTGCCTTTTTTGGTTACGGATAGTTTTTTCTCGACGGTTCCGGTAGATCCCATCAACAACGGCACGGGAGACGTGTATTATGGCGGAAGCGGCTATTCGTATGCGTATTATTGTTATACTTCTGAAAATTCCCTTGCTCTTGCCGCGCGATTAGAGAATGCTTCGGCATATTCCATGCTCTTAAGCGGCCGGTTGTCTGGTGATGTATACTGGATTGCAAACCACGAACGCGGGTATCTATGTCAGTAAAGTAATAGGTCAAGCACAATATGGCAGACATCATTCCTTCCATCAATGCGCCGACGTTTCAAGAAGTACAGGAACGGATCGCAAAAGTCGAACCGTTTACGGTGAGTGGAGCCGAACCGTATGTTTCGTGGTGTCATTTGGACGTAACGGACGGCGTGTTTTCAAATCATGCCACATGGCATGATCCGGCTGACCTGTTGCGGCTCGAAACGAAACTTAATGTTGAGGTACATTTAATGGTTGAGAAGCCGGAAGATATTATTGATCAATGGCTGGTTAAACAGATCAAACGGGTGATACTGCATTTGGAAACGTTGGCTGATCCGGATGCAATGATCCGAAAATGCCGCGATACAGGTGTTCAAATCAGTTTTGCTATAAAACCCGATACCTCCGTATCGTTGCTTGGCCCGTGGCTTGAAAAAGTAGACATGATAGTGCTTTTGCGCGTACAACCCGGTGCCTCTGGCCAGCAGATGCAGTCGGAAATGCTTGGGGAAATTTCCTATGTACGGAAAGCCTGTCCGGGGTGTATAATAGAAGTAGATGGAGGCGTGACTGTGGATAACGCAAAACGAGCCGTAGAGGCTGGAGCAAGCCTACTTGTTGCGGGAGCAGCCATATTTTCAAGCCATGACATAGAAAAGGCAGTTAAAGAATTGAGAAATGGCTAAACCAAAGAAAGAAAGAGGGTTCACGCTTATTGAACTGCTGGTCGTAATTTCTATTATTTCGCTTCTGGCAAGTATTGTTTTAGCAAGTTTGAACTCCGCGCGGGCAAAAGCGAGAGATGCCGCCATTAAAGCTGAACTAAGTATGATGCGTACTGCGGCGGCCCTTGCATATGAAATAACAGGAACCTTTGATACTGTCTGTGATGATACCTCCGATGCGGGACGTCAGATGCGCAGTGCATTTGAGAAAAGCAACAAAGGCAATTCGGAAAGCGCTTGTCTTGCAAGTAATACGACGGGTTTTATATCAAATAGCGGAGTACTCGCTGCTGCTCCGAAGCCAGTTACTCCTGAAAAGTGGGCGGCTTCCGTACTTCTGTTCAGCGGTAAGTTTTTCTGTGTTGATTATCGAGGAACGGCTTCAGAGCAGGCAGGGCGTGGTATAGACAATAGTCCGCTTGATGTAGAATGTTGAATTAATTTTTTTATGCCCCATCTGCACGAAGATAAAATAAAGTTTCTGGAAGAGATGGCAAACACCATCCGGCAGGATATTATCCAGATGGTAGTGAAGGCCGAATCCGGTCATGTGGGCGGGCCGATGGGCATGGCTGACATTTTCACCGCGCTCTATTTTCATATTTTAAAACATGATCCCAAAAAGCCCGATTGGGCGGATCGGGATCGGGTGGTGCTTTCCAACGGGCACATCTGTCCGGTACTGTATGCGGCTATGGCGCGGGCCGGGTATTTTCCAGTTGAAGAATTGCAGACGCTGCGGCAATTCGGCAGCCGGCTTCAGGGGCATCCGCATCGGACTGCTTTGCCCGGACTCGAGACTACTTCCGGTCCTTTGGGCTCGGGATTATCGCAGGCGGTTGGCATGGCAATCGGCGCCCGGATGGATGGTTCGACTTTGCTCACCACAAGTGCTAAAAAGAACATCAATGTCTACGGGTTTATGTCTGATGGGGAGCAGGATTGCGGGCAGATATGGGAGGCGGCTATGCTTGCGGGCAAACTCAAACTGGACAATCTGACCTGTTTGATTGATCGCAATAATATTCAGATTGACGGACTTACGGAAAACATCATGCCGCTTGAGCCGCTCCGTGAAAAGTACGAGGCATTTAACTGGCATGTGCTTGAAATCAACGGGCACAATTTTGTCGAGATTGTAAATGCGTACGAGGAAGCGCAGGCGATCTTTGAAAAACCGGTGTTGATCATCGCCCACACTATTCCTGGCAAGGGCGTGGATTTTATGGAATTCCAGTATCAGTGGCATTCGAAGACATTTAAACCGGAAGAGGTTACTGATGCGCTCAATCAACTGCGTACCCTTGGCGGAAAGATCGCAAGCGAGCATCAATAACAATATTATATGAATCAAAACTCATTTGGCATTGATAATAAAAATATATCTGCAGCTTCGTATGATGAATCAAATCCGCTTGATTGCCCGTCATGCCAGTCAGTTTTGACCTGGTCAAGCGGCAAGAAGAAGTTTTGTGCCAACTGCGGGTATGTAGATGCATGTTGTAATTGATTCATAATCATGAGCATTGATATTTTAAATTTACAATCACGTTCAGCCGTAAGCTTTGTGGTTATCGCGTGTTTTGCGACGGGAGCCGCGGTCTTTTTGATACAAAAGGGAACTGATGCGACCAACGAAATCAAATTGTTGAAAAGCAGCAATGTAAGCGCGCACCGGGCGCTCATAGAACAGCAATTGGACGAGAAAGAGGGGCTTGGCACAAGCAGTGCTCCCTCCGCTAATCCCTAAAATATTTTCTATGCCAGCTAATCCGCAAATAAAACTATCAGAGCATCTTCTTGACCTGGAGAAAAATGAGCAGCGTCCCACGCGTGATGGCTATGGTCTTGGGCTTTTACAGGCGGGGGATGAAGATGCCAGCATAGTGGCACTATGCGCCGATCTGACGGAATCAACCCGTACCGAGGCATTTGCCAAAAAATACCCGGACAGATTTATTGAGATGGGCGTTGCCGAGCAGAATCTTGCTTCGGTTGCATCCGGGCTTGCTGCAATGGGAAAGATCCCGTTTATCACCTCGTATGCCATGTTCAGTCCGGGCAGAAATTGGGAGCAGGTGCGCACTACGATCTGTTACAACGAAGCGAATGTAAAAATCATCGGCTCGCACGCGGGCGTATCCGTGGGGCCTGACGGCGCTACGCACCAGGCCATTGAAGATATTGCGATTACGCGCGTGATTGCCAATTTGTCTGTATTTGCGCCGTGTGATGTCTGGGAAGGAAAACGGGCAACGCTTGCTGTGGGGAAAATCAATGGTCCGTGCTATATACGGTTTAGCCGCGAGAAAAGCCCGGTGATCACTACTCAAGATTCCCCATTTGAGATCGGTAAGGCGCATGCGTATTGGACAGAGCCGAAGCGCACCAAGCCGCAGGCGGCAATCATCGCATGCGGGCCCCTGCTGCACAGGGCGCTTCTTGCCGCTGACCAGCTTGAAAAAGGGGGAGTAAAAGTGCGCGTGATTAATAATGTTTCCATCAAGCCCATGGACGAAGAAACAATCATAAAAGCAGCCCGCGATGCCGGAGCGATCGTGACTGTAGAGGAACATCAGGTGTCGGGCGGTATGGGATCAGCCGTAGCCGAGGTATTGGCAAAAAACCATCCGGTGCCAATGGAATTCATCGGCGTGCAAAACAGATTCGGTGAATCAGGGGAGCCCAATGAATTACTGGAACATTTTGGCATGGGAGTGGAACATATTATTGCAGCAGTCGAGAAGGTGTTGAAGAGAAAGTAGTTGTGGGGTATGATTAAATTATGGATATCCTTGGAGCATACGAAAAAAATAAGCCGCAGACGTCTGTAGGACAGGTACCTTATGCCGGTACTGCGTCATCGGACGGGTTTCTTGTGCGGATGGTACTGAAGTTTTCAGGTGGCAGAGTGCGGGATCAGAAACAAGCACTTCTGGTTTTGCTTGTGATTGCGGGAGTAGGATTGCTTATCGCCGGTATTTTGATCGTCCGAAGTAGCGGCCCTACGCAGCATCCGATCGTGAACGCTCCTCCTCCGGAAACTATCGGGCAGCAAAATCAGTTCGGCCAATAAAACCACACGTCATGCTGAACGAAGTGAGGCATCTCATTATGGCGATCCTTCACTTCGTTAAGGATGACACGATAATTTATGCATACAAGATCAATCAGAAATATCGCTGGTTTTACACTTATTGAACTCCTCGTTGTTATCTCAATCATCGGGGTACTCGCATCCATCGTGCTTGCATCGCTCAACAGTGCGCGGGTGAAAGCGCGAGATGCCCGGCGCATTGCGGATCTGAATCAGATCAGGACAGCGCTCAATTTTTATTATGATTCGAACAACGCGTATCCTTCAGTCCCCAGTTGGGCATGCAGTAGTGATGGCCCTACATGGATCCCGGGAATTTCTCCAACTTATATTGCTACCGTGCCAAGAGATCCGCTTTCCCAAGGATGTTCGCCCTGGGCCGGTGGTACAAATTATAACTATGCCTATGGTTATCCGCAAAGTACTTTTCCGCAGGAATATGATCTCGTCACTCTGCTTGAGGATACAAACAATCCACAGCGGTGCGGCGTGAAAAGTTGGAAGTATCACACTGCCACCAATCCTCCCAGCCAAAACGCGTGGTGCGGGGCCCCGTATAATTATTCAGTATACCTCTACGCTGATCACTGATTTTATCATTTAATTTATTATTCTTATGCCCCTATTTCAAAAACATTCGCTTGTGCGTACCATCTACCTTTACTTATTCGCTTTGGTCGGCTTGACGCTAGTGGTTATCGGCACCGTGCGTTTGCTTGACCTTGGTCTGAAGATTTTCATTTTTAAGGAGGCGGACAAACCGGAAAGTTTCCGGTCCAGCCCGCCATATCCGCCTTTCGGAGTGCTTGAACCGGCGGCCGTATCGAAAGAAAAAGGTATCGGGGAAGTCAAAATTACCGAGAAAAAAGAAATTTCTGCTGAAGAAAAAGATGCGCTTGTCCGCTGGCTTGTGGAATACCAGTCCTGGCAGGAATCACAAAAAAATATTGATTATCTCCGGGCAAGCCGCGAGCGCGAGGCATCCAACTCGCTTGCCTTTATGATTATCGGCTTGCCGCTGTATCTCTATCATTGGTTTGTGATCACGCGCGAGCGTAAAAAGGAAGTATAGTAGGTATGGATATTCTCGACCAATACAATAAAGACAAGCCGGTTGCATCGGCTGCTCCTGCCGGACGCGCGGCAGCACCGGATGAGTCTGCGGTGCGGCTGGACGGGCAGATGTATCGGTCGCGTGCCATACTTGGCGATTTTCGGACACCCAAGATGATCGTATGGGTCATGCAGCATTCGGGTGGTGCGCTCAAGACCGAGCGCCATGCGGCGTATGCGCTGCTGGCTGTTGCGTGCATTATCGGAGTGGTTTCTATCCTTTTGTTTGTGAGAGGCATTCGGGGGCCGTATACTGAACGGGGTCCGGGCCTTACGCCAAAAGAACTGGAAGACTATAAGAAGATTCAGCCTTTCTAATGAATCAGAAAACAGGATTTACTCTTATTGAACTTCTCGTCGTTATTTCTATCATCAGCCTGCTTGCCAGCATTGTGCTGGCATCGCTCAATTCGGCGCGGGCAAAAGCCCGTTGGGCGCGTACCGTTGCTGATTTTGTTCAGATTGACCGCGCAGCGGAATTTTTTCTGGATTCGGAACGATTTTATCCGTGCGATTCGCCGCCCGGATATGATGCGAGCTTTAACTCAGGCGGACGGTATATGGCTCCGCCAACGGAGCTTGGCGTTACATGCCAGAATAAAGGGTTGGTAGAAACAGGTCTGCTCCCGCTATGGCCGAAGCCTCCATGCGGAGCCGGCTGGGATTATGACTGGGAAAACTGGAGCAGCGCGGTTGCGCTTCCTTCCGGTCCGGGCCAGGTTGTCCGCGTGACGCTGCGCGATCCGCCGTCTACGTATGCCCCAGTCTTTCATTACTGCATTTATAATACGCATAACAGCTCTCAAAATGCCTGCGGAGGGCAAACCGGAGATGCGGCATATACGTTAGGCGGCACGATGATAAACGGAGTAAGCAGTGGATTACTTTCTTGTTGAATAAAAGATACTTGCCATGATTTATCGTTTACGAAATAAGATACAAAAATCCGTCAGGCATAAGAGTTTTTCGCAGCTTAAACGGGGGTGCGGCTTTATTGCGGAAGGGTTTACTCTTATTGAGTTGCTGGTGGTGATCTCGATTATCTCGCTGCTTGCAAGCGTAGTGTTGGCATCGCTCAATTCCGCGCGGGCAAAAGCCCGCGATGCCCGGCGGCTTTCCGACATACGTGAAATCGAAAAAGCCCTGTATTTGTATTACGACAATGCAAATGCTTGGCCCGGAGTAACATATACCGATGGCAATCTTGCAGGATGGGAAGTGAGCTTTTATTCTGATTTCATGGAGTATCTTTCTCCGGCGTATCTTTCAAAAACTCCTGTTGACCCCATCAATACAGGTCCGCCGACACAGACCTCTCCGCCATTGGGGTCCATGTTCAATCCGCGTCCGGACGGTACATTTTTCTACACCTATTATGGTAATTATCCCGGTACATCTTACGGATGTCCATATCCCGCGTCAAAACTTTTGGCGGTGATTGGTTTTCGCGCCGCAGAAAGCGTACCTCAGGGTACATATCCGAAAGCGACATGCGGTCCGCAACCATGTATTGGCGATAACCCCAGTACACAGCCGGGTATTTCAGGCAGCTGCCGCAACTGGCAGACTGAATACGAGTATTCGATTCTTTTGGTTCCGTAATGATGCCGTACGAGCGACGGCAATATAGAATATTACCATGTTGAGATTTTTGAGATCACCATATATATGGGTCGTTGCCGCTGTTTTTATGTATATCGGATTTGGCATGCTGATGCGCCAAAAGAGTGTTTTGGCGGAACCAACAGCAGTGTCTTCCGGCAAACCGGATAGCAGTTTTTCTTTGGCACAAAAAGATCTCAAATTGCCTGTTGAAAAAAAGATCGGGCAGATGATGATGGTCAGCATTCCCGGGACTTTGCTCTCAACCACTACGGCGCAATGGCTTCGAGATCGTCATATCGGAGGCGTGATCCTGCTTGGTAAGAATGTAGTGTCACTGGAGCAGACGAAAAAATTCATCCGGCAGCTGCAGGACAATGCCAGCCAGGCTGGCGATCCGCCGCTTCTGATTGGGGTTGATCAGGAAGGAGGCATGGTATCGCGATTTCGATTTCTGCAGGAACTGACGGCGCAGAAAGATATTCTCGATACTGAAAGCGCTTTTCAGGTCGGCCTTGCCCGCGGAAAAGAATTGCGTGAGCTGGGAGTACATGTAAATTTTTCACCCGTGCTTGATGTGGCAAGTTCGTCGCAAGATTTTATGTTTTCCCGGACGTTTCGCGGCGATGCAGGGCAGGTTGCCCTGCTCGGAGAGGCCATGATACGCGGTTATGAGCAGGCGGGCATTATTTCGGTTGCCAAGCATTTTCCCGGACATGGCGGAACCAGAGTGGATTCCCATAAAGACTTGCCAGTCAAAAACATAACGTACGCGGGGCTTGACAAAGAACTCGAACCCTTTCGAAAAGCTATTCTCGCAAGAGTACCTATGATTATGCCGGCGCACATCAAGTTTCCGCGCATTGATAAGCAATATCCGGCAAGCATTTCGTCACTCCTCATAGGTAGGATGCTGCGTACGGATCTCGGATATCAAGGGGTTATAATCACCGATGATCTTGGCATGGGTGCTATTATGAAAACATACGGCCTTCCGGATGCGGGAGTGCGGGCAATCAAAGCCGGAGACGACATACTGCTTGTCGTCAGAAGCTTGCCGGAGTATGATAAGATATATATGCGTATTAAGAACGCGCTCGGGCACAAGGAAATCACCGAACAGCGTTTAGATGAGAGCATTCGGCGTATTATGCTGCTGAAATCCCGTGTCCGCTGATTTTATCTTATGCATGATTTTATTGCCATAGGCGATATCGTAACTGATGCCTTCATTAAGCTGCAAAATCCGGCGGCGCATATTGATATTGATCATAACGTGCGCGAGGTGTGCATGCGGTTTGGAGACAAGGTGCCATATGAAGATGTGGTGATCGTACCTGCAGTAGGGAACAGCGCAAACGCTGCAGTTGCGGCTGCGCGTCTGGGTCTGAAAAGTGCTCTGGTTTCAAACTTGGGCAATGATTACTTTGGCAAAGAGTGCATGGATGCTCTTGCAGTTGAAAAAGTGGACACGAGATATATGAGAGTGCATCCGGGCCGGAAGACAAACTATCATTATGTCTTATGGTATGAAGACGACCGGACTATTCTGATCAAACATGAAGATTATGAATATGCATTGCCGGATATTGATGATCCGAAATGGATATATCTGTCATCGCTCGGAGAACAATCTCTCCCGTTCCATCATGTGATCGAGGAATATTTGTGGAAGCACCCGAAAGTAAAATTCGCGTTTCAACCAGGGACGTTTCAAATGAAGCTTGGCAAAGACGCCTTAGCCGGGTTGTATCGCCGGACAGATGTTTTTTTCTGCAACAAAGAAGAAGCTCAACGCATTCTCAAGATAGAAGAAAGCGATCCGAAGCGTCTGCTTGAAGCAATGCACGCCTTGGGGCCGAAAATAGTCGTGATAACTGATGGGACAAAGGGTGCATATGCATATAGCCCCTCGACCATTCGACAGGCTCATGGTGGTGAGCAGAGTCGAACCACAAGCTCGGGGCAGAATTCACTCAGTGAATTCTGGTTTATGCCGCCGTATCCGGACCCGAAACCGCCGTATGAGCGCACCGGAGCCGGAGATGCTTTTTCGTCCACATTCACTATTGCGCTTGCACTTGGACTGAACGTAGTCGAAGCCCTTTTGTGGGCGCCGATCAACTCCATGTCTGTGGTGCAGCAGGTAGGTGCGCGTGCCGGCTTGCTCAACCGTTCCCAGCTTGCAGAATATCTTACCAAAGCCCCGAAGGAGTATGTACCAAGGCAATTATAAACATCTGATTTGAAAGTTTTTGCGAAGCTGCCTATGGTTTATCAGGATATAAAATTCAAAGATGACACCGCATATAAATCGCGCGTTGTTTTTGGCCAACCGCAAACTCCAAAACTGCTTATTTTTGTTCAGAATCATTCCGGCGGATTGATTCGGAGCAGCAAGCAGGCTGGACAAATGGTACTTATTTTTGCAGGACTTATTTTAGTGATTTCCTTTTTTCTTTTCTTGAGAAATTCTGCAATGGTTCGTTCGGATCTCATATCCGCTCCGGTTCCTGCCGGCGGATATCAGGGACTTCCCGAGACGGGCAAGTCGTATCCGACGCTTATCCCGGAAAAATAGTATGAATCGTTATCAAGGCTTCACGCTTATTGAACTTTTGGTAGTTATTTCCATTATCTCTCTGCTGGCTTCAGTTGTGCTTGCTTCTCTGAATTCGGCACGGGTAAAAGCGCGAGATGCCAGGCGGGCCAGCGATATTCGCGAATTGCAAAAAGCGCTTGAGTTGTATTTTGACTCCAATAATACTTATCCGTCTGCGGGTCTATGGTTTGGGGGTCAGGGAAATTGCTGGGGGACCGTGACCGACAACTATATTCCCGGGCTCGCTCCGGCCTATATTTCTGTCTTGCCACTTGATCCCACGCCGGGGTATTGCACGTCTGGCCCAGCGCGCGGAAGAACCTATCTCTATGGCTCAAATGGAGTTGATTATAAACTTATGGCGCATGTTCCTGAAAATTGCGAGGATCCGGCATACCGCACCATTAAAGATACCTACCGCGATGGCGGACCAAATGCATCCATTATTGATGGAAACAACTGCTGGGCATGGTCAATCTCTACACCGGGTGCAATTTCATGGTAGTTTGTCTTATGGGGTTTTATTAATATAGAGCTTCATGAGTAAATATATTCAAAATAAAGGTTTTACTTTGATTGAACTGTTGGTAGTCATTTCGATCATAAGTCTGTTTGCCTCCATTGTTTTTGCTTCAGTCAACAGCGCCCGAAATAAGGCAAGGTATGCCCGGGCGCAGGTTGAAATAAATGAATTTGTCAAAACTGCGGTTATCGCTCAAGGCGAAATCGGAAGCCGGCTGCAGGATATAACCGGAAGCGGATGCAGCGAGTGCGTATGCCGCGGCTGGGATATCCGTAATGTTGCCGTGACCTCTTCGTGTTATACTCAATGGGTCAGCGCATTAAATACGATCCAGGGAGCTACCGGAGGAATTGTGTCCGGGTTGAATCTTATGACGCGCGACCCATGGGGAAGCCCATATCTATTGGATGAAAACGAGCGCGAAGCCGGTCCGACAGATTGCCGATTGGATACCATTCGATCAGCCGGACCGGACGGCATCAGGTTGAACGGTACCGATGCCTGTACTGGTGATGACATATGCTATCTTGGTATTCCGCATGCTCGTTGGTGTCCTTAAGTCTCCTGATTTGCTACTTGAAACCATGATAAATTATATGCTACGGTGGTTTATATATGAATCGTTATCAAGGCTTTACGCTTATTGAACTTTTGGTAGTTATTTCCATTATTGGTGTGCTGGCAAGTATTGTGCTTGCATCGCTCAACAGTGCTCGCGTAAAAGCCCGCGATGCGCGGCGTATTGCGGATCTGAACCAGATCAGAACCGCACTCAATTTTTATTATGATTCAAACAATGCATATCCTTCAGTGGGAGGATGGGTATATAGCATATCAAGTTCAGCATGGATTCCGGGACTCTCCCCGACTTATATTTCGACTGTTCCCATAGATCCTGTGAATACTGGATGTCCTGCCGGTAGCCCATGGACCGGAGGGTCAGCATATTGTTACGTATATGGTTACCCGCAGTACACTTTTCCGCAGACGTATGATCTAGTAGCCCTTCTTGAGGATCCAAATAATCCTCAAAACTGTGCGCTGCCTAATGGTGGTAAGTTCTGGAAATATCATACCGATACGGATGGCAGTCATCCGTGGTGCGGTCCTGCCCCCGGATATAATTATTCCAGTTCTCTCTATGCGGATCATTGATTATTTATTTGTTTTTCTATATTTGTAACATCGCACCCTATGAAAACACTCAAAGAATTTTTAGTAGATGCGAGGCAAGGTCATTGGGCGACCGGACACTTTAATGCGTCCGAGCTTGATCATATGCGCGCTATTGTAGAGGCGTGCAAAGAGGTTGGGTCGCCTGCGATTATCGGGGCATCGGAAGGGGAGCGGAAACATCTTGGACTGCTTGAGACAGTTGCATTGCGCGATGTATTTCGGAATGAATTTAATATCCCTGTGTTTCTGAACGCGGATCACACGAAGAGCGTTGACGCAGCAAAACAGGCGATTGATGCAGGATTTGATTCAGTCCATATTGATCTTTCGGCAAAATCTTTTGAAGAAAATACAGTCGGAACAAAAGAGATTGTTGTATATGGCCGGGCGAAAGATTCTGAAATCAATATAGAAGGGGAGTTGGGGTATTTGCGGGGCGAATCAAAAATCCAGCATGAAAAAATAGCAGTAAGCGCCCAAGATTACACCAAACCGGAAGAAGCTGCACGGTTTGTCGAGCAGACGGGCGTAGACCGGCTTGCGATTGCTGTGGGAAATATCCATGGTATTTCTCTGGATGAGCCTGACTTGGACATTGAGCGTATCCGTGCGATACGCGCCATCGTACCGGAGCATGTAGCGCTTGTGCTTCACGCCGCATCCGGTATCCCGGACGACCAAATCCGGCAGGCGATTGATGCCGGGATCGCGAATATCCACATCAACACCGATTTGCGGGTGGCATTTGTCAGTGAGTTGAAAAAAAGTCTTGCCGAACACCTTGACGAGGCCGCCATGTACAAGCTGGACGCAAGCGCGATCGAGGCGATGCGGACGGTAATAAAATCCAAATTGGACCTGTTCGGGGCAATCGGTAGAATTTAGTTGTTATATATGGCCGGCGATTAACAAGGGGGGAGTGTCTTTTCTGCCCTTTTCTTTTTTCCCGAGATATGATAGAGTAGTCCTATATGCAGCAACTGGCGGCGAAATCAAGAAATCAGCTTGGAAAATCAGTAAAAACGCTTCGAAAAAGCGGCTTTTTGCCTGCGGTGGTTTACGGAGAAGGCGTGCCTTCCCAGCCGGTTGCAATCTTGTATAAAGATTTTGTAGCAGCATTGCATACGGCAGGCGAGTCTACACTGGTGACACTGGATGTCGATGGGAAGCCATTTAATGTTCTGATACACGATATCTCGTATGACCCCGTCAGTGATTTACCGATCCATGCGGATTTTCATGCGGTACGCATGGATAAAGTGATCCGTACTCATGTGCCTTTAGCGTTTGTCGGCGAATCATCTGCCGTGAAAAACGACGCAGGAGTACTTATTCGGGTAGTGCAGGAATTAGAAGTCGAAGCTTTGCCTCAAAACCTGCCGCACGAGCTTCGTGTTGATCTCTCCTTGCTTGAAGTTATTGGCTCGACCATCCATGTCAAAAATATCACTCTTCCTGAAGGAGTTACTGTTATTGCCGCATTGGATGAGACTATCGCAGTAGTCGAAGCTCCTCGGTCTGAGGAAGACATTGCTGCACTCTCCCAGGCACCGGTTGAGACTTCACCGGAACTGGTAAAGACGGAACGTGATGAATTGAAAGCAAAAGAACAGGAGAAGAAAGAGGCGGAAGAGGCTGCCGCACCGGCAGGCAAATAGGGATGCCTGTAATAAATCGTTTTTTCTTTATAATTTATATAATGGGCAAGAAATCCTCTTTACCATTCTTGGAATATCGAAAGCGCATCAGCGCATTTTTGTTTTGTCTTTTTTTATTGGCTGCATGTCTGCCGGCAAATGCGGCTCCTACTCCAGCGCAGCGTGCCGAAATCGAACAGCAGCTTGCCGCACTTGAGCAGGAGGCACAAAAACTTGATGGCACGCTTCAGCAGGTGAGAGGGCAGTCGCGCACTCTTAGTAATGAAGTAAAAGCAATGGATACGGAAGTGCGCCGGCGGGAAGTTGAGATCAAGCGCCTGACTGTAGCGCTGCGCCAGACGGGACTTGAAATAAATAACAAAAGCACCGCTATTTCAATTCTTGGAAAAAAGATAGACGCGTCACATAAATCTCTTGCGGCAAGTCTTTTTCTGATGTATGCGTACGGCGATGAAAATGCCGTTACCATTTTGCTTAAAAATAAGACTATTTCAGACTTTTTTCATTCACTGCATTCTCTGGCCCGTGTGCAAAATAGTGTGCAGCAGACACTTGCCGAGTTTAAAACGGATCGTGAGGAATTACAAAAGCAAAAAGGAGATTTGATACAGACTCAGGAAGACCAGCAAAATTTGAAAGCACTGCAGGATGTAGAGCGGCGCTTTCTCGCGATAAAGAAGAAAGAGAAAGATGATCTGCTCAAACAGACCAAGGGCAAAGAAGCGCTTTTCCAGCAACTTTTGCAGTCAAAGAAGAGTGATATTGCAGCTTTACGCGCTCAACTATTCTATTTGGGCAAGACCGGAATCACGGCTGAAGAGGCTGTGCGAGCGGCAACTCTTGCCGCATCGCGCGCAAAGATACGCCCGGCATTTCTGTTGGCGCTTCTTGAAGTGGAGACCGGGAAGCAATTCGAGGATGGCTTGATAAGTGTCGGATCAAATGTCGGCACCGGTACCTGGCGACGCGATCTTTACGAATGTTATATTGACATCGGCAAACCAAATACCGCGGAAGCTGAAAAACGAGCGTTTTTCAAGATAACCAGCCAACTTAAGCTTGATCCAGATCGTATGCCGGTCTCCCGCCGTCCCAACTATGGATGCGGAGGCGCAATGGGAGCTGCGCAGTTTTTGCCCACCACATGGCTTGCTTTTGAAAATCAGGTTGCGCGGCTTACCAACCATTTTCCGCCAAACCCATGGAACCCCGAAGATGCTTTCACTGCAGCCGCGATCTTTCTCGCGCAATCAGGCGCCTCATCACAAACATCCGCAGGCGAGCTTGCCGCAGCCCGTACCTATATTTCCGGCAGCTCCACGTGTGGCAAATCCATCTGTCGCTACTACTCCAACCGGATCCTCGCACTCTCCAAAGAGATTGACAGAATTTTGTAAAATTAATTCTTCTGTTCCGCTTTTCGCAGCGCATCTATGATTGGCTCAATATTGCCTTCAAGGATCGAGGGGATGTTATGCCATGATTCTTTGATACGGTGGTCGGTGACACGATCTTGCGGGAAGTTATAGGTGCGGATTTTTTCCGAACGGTCGCCGGTGCCGATCTGAGATTTGCGCTCGGCAGCCATTTTCTTCTGTTCAGCCTGAATTTTTGCGTCGAGCAGCTTGGTACGCAGCACGGTCATGGCAGCCTCGCGGTTTTTTTGCTGGGAGCGGGAATCCTGCGATGTTACTATCAGTCCGGTCGGAAGGTGGTAAATGCGCACCGCAGTCTCGACTTTGTTCACATTCTGGCCGCCCGGGCCGGATGACCGGAAAAACTCTATTTTTATGTCCTGCGGCCTTATTTCTATGTCTACTTCGCGCGCTTTTGGCAATACTGCAACCGATGCAGTTGAGGTATGGATGCGCCCTGTTTTTTCGGTTTCGGGAATACGCTGTACGCGGTGTACGCCTGACTCCCATTTGAGCATCCGGTAGACGTTGTCGCCGTCAACTTCAAATACCACCTCCTTGTAGCCGTTTAGCTCGCTTTTGGACTCATCAAGTATATTGACCCGCCACTTTTGTTTTTGGGCGAATCGAGTGTACATCATGAATAAGCTGTGTGCAAACAAAGCCGCCTCGGCGCCTCCAGCTCCTGCGCGTATTTCTACGATAATGTCCTGCAGGGTAGCATCATCCGCAGTTGATTTTTTTTCAAACTCATACTGCTCTTGTTGAAGTGCGGCAAGCTCTTCGCGTGCAAGATTTTTCATATCTTCCTGTTCGCTCTGGAGTAGCTCCCGTGCCTCCGCTATTCGTCTGTTTAGATCGGCAGCTTTCTCATGATAGGTGATTTCTTTTTCAATTTTTGACAGCGCGATCGAAAGTTCTTTTACTTTTTGGGGATTGCGAAGAACCTCAGGGTCGGCGAGTTGATGCTGGAGCTCATCTTTATTTTTTTTAAGATCCGATATCATGGCACAACAAAACTTCGAATAGGCGGCTATTCGTTGAATATAGAGAGGCGGCTGAGGTTACTGCTTTTTCTTGGCAAGACGCGCTTTGAATTTTTCTACGCGTCCGGCAGTGTCCACGAGTTTTGAGCCGCCGGTATAGAACGGATGGCAAGCCGAGCAGATCTCGACTTCAAGAACCTCTTTTGGAGCCGCAGAACCCACCGGAAATTTGTTTCCGCATGCGCACTGCATGGATATCTGGTGATACGCAGGATGAATGTCTTTTTTCATAGTAAATCAATTATACCGCGTTTTAAAGAAAAATACAAGCCCTTCGACTACGCTCAGGGTAAACCCTTCTACGCTTGGGGCAAACCCTTGCGTTCTTTACGGGATTTTGGTACGATATGCCCATGTCAGATACCACTGTTCAAAACCCTGCTCTTGAGCAGGCCGAAGTCATTGATCCCGAACTCGATATAATGGCGAAAGCAGGCGTCCATTTCGGTCATGCAAAAACCAAGAACCATCCGGCAATGATGCCGTATATTTTTGGCATGCGCAATACGGTCTCGATTCTGGATTTGGTCAAAACGAAAGCACATTTGGAGACAGCACTTCAGCATTTGCGCGAAACTGCCGCAAAAGGGGGGATGATTCTCTTGGTGGGAACCAAACCGTCCGCGCGCAAGCTTATCCTTGAGATGGCGGAACAAACCGCCATGCCCTATTTTGTGGAGCGGTGGATTGGCGGCGCACTTACGAATTTCAAAGTGATCGCAAAGCGCGTAGAATATATGGAAACGCTCGAACGAGAAAAAATGACGGGCGAGCTTGAAAAATATACCAAACGCGAGCAGCTTAAAAAAAGCGAAGAGGCAAACCGGCTCAAAAAATTTTTCAACGGGCTGCGGAGACTCAAGCGTCTTCCTGATACGGTTTTTGTGGTTGACGTGACCCAGGATGTAACGGCAATCCGCGAGGCAAAGCGGCTGCGTATTCCGGTGGTTGCCCTGGTTGATACCAATTCCGATCCGCGTGGCATTGATTTTCCGATTCCCTCAAATGATGATGCACTACCCGCTCTTCGGTATAT
Source organism: Candidatus Sungiibacteriota bacterium (assembly GCA_016206285.1). GTDB lineage: Bacteria > Patescibacteriota > Minisyncoccia > Sungbacterales > HO2-52-23 > JACQRW01. The sequence goes on along the minus strand of JACQRW010000004.1, from coordinate 1,629 downwards.
GCTGGGGCGCATCGGGGCCGCCATTGAAGAAGGCAGACGGCATGCCCAGCAGGCAAGCCAGGCCAAGGAAAAGGAGATCGAACAGCAGGACACAGCAGCAGCATTATAATCCAAATAAACTATCATGGAGATTACCGCACAACAGGTCAAGGCGTTGCGCGAAAAAACAGGCGCAGGAGTGGCCGATGTTAAAAAGGCTCTTGAAGAAAGTAAGGGGGATATGGAAAAAGCCTTCGGTTTCATTGAGCGGAAGCTTGGGAGTGTTGCCATTAAAAAGGCGACTCGCGAAACCGGTGCCGGTGTTGTTGAGTCATATATTCACTCCAACGGCCGGGTCGGAGCGCTGGTTGAGATATTTTGCGAAACAGACTTTGTTGCGCGCAATCCTTTATTTAAGGAATTTGCACATGATATCGCGCTGCACGTTGCAGCCATGAGCCCTGTATACATTTCTCTCGATGCGGTGCCACCGGAGTTGTGGAATGCCGAGAAAAGCCGGTTTCAGGAAGAAGTTGAAAAACTTGGCAAGCCTGCAGCGATTCGCGATGAAATTATAGACGGGAAATTAAAAAGCCATTTTGGTGCGCTTTCGCTCCTGACTCAGCCATTTGTCAAAGATCAGAATAAAACTGTGGGTGAACACCTGAACGAATCCATAGGCAAATTCGGCGAAAATATGAAGATCGGGAGATTTATAAGATTTGAATTGTAGCAAAGTTGTATTCGTTGTCATTCCCGCGAAAGTCTGCCTACCGCAGGCAGGCGGGAATCCAGTAGTCATTGTTCTGGATTCCCCATCTCCGCCAGAGGCGAATCCGCCCTGGGAGGAAAGTCGGGAGTGACAGAATGGTTTACTTATGCTTATTGATATTTTACTTGGCATTATATTTGTCGGAAGCTGCTATATGATCTGGCATCGCATTTCCGAAAAGATCCCGCAAGTCGTTGCCATCCCGGACGAGGTGATTACTCAGCGGCTGCATGAAAACTCCGCCCGACTCCGGATTTTTCTTCTGCACTTTAAAACATTTTATAAAGAAGAATATTATCTCAATCTTTTTTGGAGTTTTTGGGGCAAAGTTTTTTATAAGCTGCATATCTTTGTTCTGCGTCTGGATAACTATATTATTTCTATCTTAAAGAAAATCAGGGCACGCAACGGATTTTCGGGTCTCTTTATCAGCGAGCAGGTGACGGAGACAGCGGTGCCTCAAAAGGCAAGTATCGCGGATAAGAAAAAAAGCGATGGTTATTGGAATGTATTAAAAGAAAATACCCCGGCAGCGTCTATGCGAACGGTACAAAAACGAAGCGTTGAAGGGGTGCGGGTGCGCGTACGAAAGACTTCGGCGAAAACCGCAGTTTCTCGGGAACATAACCGGGTATAAGTGTGCCACCTTAGCTTCCGCCTACGCTATAAGCTCCGGCGGACAGGCAAGCGGCATTCTCTATGCGCCACCTTAGCTCAGCGGCAGAGCAACTGTTTTGTAAACAGTAGGTCCTCGGTTCGAATCCGAGAGGTGACTTCTAACTTTTAACCTCCTTGCTTTATTTTTGAATTTTTAGTATTTTTTAAGCTTGTGTCTCTTTCAGAAGGTGAGGTGTTGATGAGAAGAAACACGTGTAGGG
>JACQRW010000001.1 GCA_016206285.1 Candidatus Sungiibacteriota bacterium | reverse complement strand
TTAGGGATATTATACTCAATTTAATATAATAAGTAAAGGCGAGGTTATCCACACTCGCCTGTTATCCAATGGAAGATGTGACCCACTAAATAAGCTAATGCAACTGCTTTTCCGCCGTACTCTTCCCCTAAAGCGGGAGTTCCCGCAGGGAAAAGATCTAGTGTCGGAAATGTTTGACCAATTAAATAAATTAAAAGAACAAGTACGATAGAATGTCCAAGAATCAACCGAAGTATCTTTTCTGTTGATGGCATACCATACTCCTTCTTTCTTTCTCTAAAGACCTGTATTATACTTCTTATACCATGCGAACGTCATATTCAGCAATACAGACCTATCTCCAGTGTCCGCAACGGTATGAGTTTCAGGAGATGCAGAAGATCAGGGTTCCCAAGTCGCGGGAGGCGATTTTTGGCACGCTGATCCACTCCACGCTGCATTTTATGTTCAAGCAGGATCCCCTGTTTCCCACACTTGAAGAGGTAATCGCCTATTTCCGGGAACACTGGCCCGACCTTGAGACGTTTAATAAAGATGCGGCGCACGATGCGCTCAAGCAGCCATGGGCGGAGGAAGATGAAAAAGCGTACTTTGAGCAGGGTGTGAAAATGCTCAAACGGTTTTATGAAAAAAACGTGCCGTGGAATTTCCATATTGTTGATCTTGAATCGCGGTTTGAGCTGGCGCTTACGGACGAGAAAACCGGCGAAACGCATGTGGCGGCCGGTATCATTGACCGGATAGATAAGCTGGATGACGGCACGTACGAGATTATAGATTATAAGACCGGCAAGCGCATGCCGTCGCAGGACTCGCTTGACCAGGATCTGCAGCTTTCACTTTACTCACTCGGGCTGCAAAAGCGCTGGCCGCACCTGAAACCCGAAGATATTAAATTGAGCCTATACTTTTTGCGCCATGAGGAAAAATTGAGCACTGTCGCACATCAGGATACGGCTGAAAAAATAAAAAAACATATCCTAAAAACGATTGCGGATATTCAGGAACGCACGAAGGCAGGCAAAGAATTCGAGCCAATTCCAAGCGCATTATGCAACTGGTGCGGATACCGGCCCATGTGTCCGGCTTGGCGGCATTTGTATAAAAAAGAGACCAGTCCCCTGCTCGCGGCAGACGGCGCGGATGCGGCAATTGAAAAATATTTTGAGTTGAAGAAAGCGGAAAAACAGCTTGCGGTTGAGGTAAAAATTTTACAGGATCAAATCAAAGCATACATGGATCAGGAACATCTTACGCGGATATTTGGAAAAGATGGTACTATCTCAAAAAAGCTGATCCAGCGCTACGCATACGATCTGGAAAAAATAAAAGAGCTTCTTTTACCCTTCAACAAGTGGGAAGCCATCCTGAAAGCCGATGAAACCAAACTGAAAAAAATATTAAAAGAACTGCCGGAACATATCCGAAATGCCATCATGGAAACCCGGCGTGTGGCCCGCGAGTATACTGCGTTGAGCGTGTCAACGAAGCCCATCGAGAAACCGCAGGAAAATGCTACAGTCCCGGACAATTTTTAGCGGGACGGTATCCCTGGGCTTTGGCATCTTCTTTAGTCTGAAACCATACTTTATTTTCTTCACGGATCCGCGAAACGCCGGAACACCAGACGGCATAATAGACCGATCCTGATTTGGATGCCACAAACGCGCCGTTTTTTAAGGCGGCCGGAACGGGAATATCAGAAGAATCTTTGAGCATTGGTTCGGCTGACATTTCAGCCGCTTGTTCTCGGGAAGATGCCGGGTCTTCAAGGCGGATAAGCTCTCTTTGAGGGAGCGAAACGGAGAGCCTTCCAAGGCCAAAACTTGCCATGCCTATAAGAAATATAATAGCGGCGGTCAGAACATCGCTTTTGTTTTCAGAAAGCAAACCTTTGACTTTTTGGATGTATTCGGGTATCATGAAGATATTATTGAAATGGCCTCCCGCTATGCGGGATGCTCATAATTTCAGCGAAAATTTCTTCGCTGAAGCTCTAAATTTTCGGAAATTATGGCACATACTAAATCGGCTGGATCTACAAAATACGGTCGCGACTCACAACCCAAATACCTTGGGGTAAAAAAGTTTGACGGAGAACGGGTTACATGCGGACAAATGCTCATCCGCCAGCGGGGAGGCAAGTTTCTTGCCGGAGCAGGAGTCGGACACGGCAAAGACGATTCTTTATTCGCATTGCGTGAAGGAACGGTTAAATTTATGACCAAACGGAAAACTCGGTTTGACGGCACCTACCGATATGCAAAAGTGGTAAATGTGCATCCAGTACCCGCAGCGACATAATATCTCGTAAGCATCGGTAATAAAAGATCTTCAGAAAATTTCTTCCGAAGATCTTTTTTTATTCTTTCGTTTTGCGCACAATGGCAGCTTTCACGAATTCCCGGAACAACGGGTGCGGATCAAGCGGACGTGATTTGAATTCAGGGTGGAATTGCACGCCTACGAAAAACGGATGATCTTTGAGTTCAATGATCTCGACAAGATCCCTGCCGGGATTAATGCCTGCGACGATAAGACCGCGTGATTCAAGCAATGCACGGAATTCGTTGTTCACCTCATAGCGATGGCGATGCCGCTCGCTGATACGCGTGCCGCCATATGCTTTCCTGCTCACGGTACCGGCTTTCAGCTGACACGGATACGCCCCCAGCCGCATGGTGCCGCCCATCTTTTTTTCTTTAATATTGGCAGACTGCTCGGGCATGACATCAATGACCGGATAAGGGGTTTTCGGATTAACCTCGGTAGTATTGGCATCTTTCAATTTGCATATATTACGGGCAAATTCGATCACTGCCATTTGCAGCCCGTAGCAGAGGCCGAAATAGGGGATCTTATGCTTGCGCGCATACTCAACGGCTAAAATCTTTCCCTCCACTCCTCTGCTTCCGAATCCTCCGGGAACAATAATACCGTCGTAGGAGGAGAGCTCGCGCAATTTTTTAGGATCTTTTTCGTATTCCTCCGCATCCAGCCACGAGATTTTCGGCTGGAATCCAAGACTCCAGCTTGCGTGCTTGATTGATTCGATCACCGAGATATAGGAGTCCGAAAGCGTAAAATCACCGGTATTGAAATATTTGCCGACAATACCTATGGATACGGTTTTGCGCAGCGTTTTAATTTTTCGCGCAAGATTGACCCACGCTCCCAATCGGTTTGTTTTCGGCTTTAGCCCGAACTTATTTAAAATCTTCAGGTCAAGCTTGTCTTTTGCAAAATTAACGGGGATATCATAAATCGAATCTACATCAGGCGCGGAAATCGCATCTTGCGGCTCGATATTGCAGAAGAGCGCCAGTTTTTCGCGCCGCTTGGCATCAATCTCCTGTTCCGAACGGCACAGAATAAAATCCGCCTGAATACCGGTGGCATTCAGCGTGCGCGCAGCATACTGGGTCGGTTTTGTTTTCATCTCCCCCACCTTTCCGGGAATCGGGAGATAGCTGACCAATACGAAAAGTACATTATGTTTATGGCGCGATTTCAGCATGCGGGCCGCCTCGAGAAAAAGAACATTTTGGTACTCCCCGACCGTGCCGCCGATCTCAATCACGACAAAATCACTCTTGTCTTTTTTTGCCACACCCTCAATACGCCTGATGATTTCATTTGGAATATCCGGCACTACCTCGACATCCTCGCCGTCATATTCAAGATTACGCTCACGCCGGATTACTTCGGCATATACTTGGCCGGTAGTCAGATAATGAGCGGAGGTTGAGACCTGGTTGGTAAAACGTTCGTAATTGCCAAGGTCTTGGTCCGCCTCAATACCGTCTTCTCCGACAAATACTTCGCCGTGTTCCGTGGGGCGGATCGTACCGGCATCTATGTTCACATACATGTCGCACTTCACCAGCGAAACCTTGTATCCCCGTGCCTGCAGGATTTTCCCGATGGACGCAGTCGCGACCCCCTTGCCGACGCTCGACATGACCCCTCCGCACACAAAGATATATCGTGGTATAGGCATAAAAAATATATTTAACTCTCATCCCCTCTCTTAAAACTAGGAGGGGAATATTGCTCCGCCCTTTATGTAAGGGAAGATTAGGAGGGGTTATGACCCTCCGACTCAATAATCACAGATACCCCTCCTTCGACTCCATACGGAAACCGAACCGGCACTTCTTTAATACCGGTTGACTTCAGGGGTTCATCAAGATGAAGCCATTCTTTTTCAAGCTCAATATGGTGCTGCGCTTTCAGATGCTCTATGATTTTCGCTGCGTTTACAGAACCAAAAGCCTTCCCCTTACCGCCGACTTTGATCTTGATTACGACTTGGAGCGATGCGAGTTTCTCTGCGAGCTTGCGATACTGCTCTTGCTCCGCAGATTTCTTTTTTTCAGCATGCTCTTTATAAGCCGCAACGGAATGCTGCGCCTGTTCGGTCGCCAATACCGCTAATTTCCGGACAAAAAGGAAATTGCGCGCGAACCCGTCGCTTACATCTTTGATCTCGTTCTTTTTGCCTACATGCGGCACATCCGCCAAAAGAATAATTTTCATATAATTACATCTTTCCCAACACTTCAATCGCCTTATCCATGACCGGGTCTTTCGCCGGGTCGTCGCCAGATTCTATAATAATATCCGGTTCCAGGCCTTTACCGTTTATTTCCGTACCTTTTGGTGTCAGCCATTTGGCAATCGTGACTTTGAGCGAGGACTTTTTTTCAAGGTCAATCACCTCCTGGACGGACCCTTTGCCAAATGTTTTTGTCCCGATAAGTTTGGTGCCGTTGAGATCGCGCAACGCCCCCGCGACGATCTCCGATGCCGAGGCCGACCCTTCATTCACTAGCACCACCGTGGGTACTTCTTTTAAAAGTCGGTAGCCGCGCGAACGATGCACTTCTTCAGTGCTGTCGGCAAAGCGCTCACGCACGATTACATCACCGGATTCCGAAAACCAGCTCGCAATATCCACTGAAACTACAAGATACCCCCCGGGATCATTACGCAGATCAAAGACAAGCTTTTTTGAGCCGCTGGCAAAAAACTCCTGCACCGCTTTTTTAAATTCAGTACCCGCGTTCTCCGAAAATTGGTTCAGTTTGATCACAAAAATGCCACCCGGTTTTTTTTCAGTTGAAATTGTCTCAACTTGTATGGTATCGCGGATAATTGAAAATTCGCGCGCCTTGTCAAAACTGTCGCGAAGAACCAATAGGCGCACCGCCGTGCCTTTTTTGCCGCGAATCAGGCGTACCGCTTCATCAAGTTGGAGATCGGTCGTGATCCGGTCGTCAATCTTAAAAATCTTGTCGCCGGCTTTCAGTCCAGCGTGTTCAGCCGGACTGTTTTTGAGCGGCGCAATGATGGTCAAAATACTTTTTCGCAGACCTATCTCGGCGCCAATACCGTCAAATTCTCCCTTGACATCCTGTTGAAATTGTTTTGTCTCTTCCGGCGGGAAAAATTCGGTATAGGGGTCTTTCAGCGCTCCTACCATTCCCTGTATTGCCCCGAATACCAGCTTTTGACGGTCTATTTTTGCCTTATCCACATACTGGTCCTCCAGACGCGACCAGACATCCCAAAAAAGATTAAAATCAACGTTTGTAAGCTGTTCCGGCTGTTGCTGCCCCGTGATACCAAGGACCTTTTCAACTGCTGGCCGGTTTTCATACCCGTACCATGCCCCACCAAAAAAACTGATCCCGAGCAGGACCACTGAAATGGCAATAATAAAAAATCGTGAACCCGGTCTTGGAGTTTCAGAAGACATAGAGAATGGTTATCAATACTCTTTATAGTATGGCAAATTATCTGAAGCGAGTCAATTTTCAATTTCCCGTATTTTTCTCTCCACCTCATCCAACCACACTACCTCGCCTTCTTGCTCCGCAATGGTACGGGCATCATAAAGTACTTCCAGGGCTTCTTCAGTATAACCGCCTTCATGATAAAGCGCAGCCCTATCAAGTTCAAAGAGGATTTGGGCTGCACGAGTACCAACGGCTTCGGCAAACATTTCCCGTTTTTGAGTCCACTTATTAAGCGCACTATAAACCTCAGGATCATCTATCCCCTTTTTGCGCAATCCTTCTATGACTTTTTGCCGCAACACCTCTACTTCTTGTGATTCCGGAGAAGAGAATTTTTCGCCCATAGAGCACAAGTTTTATTTTTCCGCCACTTTTACTGCCTGTATGATTACGGGTTTTTGCGGCCGGTCCTGCGCCCCGGTCGGGGTTTTTCCAATCGCATCTACGACATCCTGGCCCTTTACAACACGGCCGAAGATTGTGTAGCTATTCGGCAAAGGATAGTCAGCAAGCATGATGAAAAACTGGCTGCCGTTGGTATTTGGTCCTGCATTGGCCATGGCAACCACGCCTTTCTTATAGCCGTTTTTATATGATTCGGTATTTGGATTCAGCTCGTCTTCAAACTGATATCCGGGTCCGCCGGTACCGTTTCCTTTCGGGTCGCCGCCCTGGATCATAAAGCCCGGGATAACCCGATGAAAGGTCAGATTGTTGTAAAAACCTTTTTGCGCGAGCGTAATAAAATTCTGCGAAGCCTTTGGTGCATCCGCGTCATACGTCTCAAACTGAATTTCTCCGAAATTGGTCTGAAGAGTTATCGTGTGCATAAGATTACGAACTGCTTGATTAGTTGGTGATAGGCTGCTCGGACTTTTACTCTGATCGTCTTGCCGCTGATCGGACTGCGCCTGCGGCTGCGATTCCTGGCTCAAAACGGGCGCAAGTACGTCCGGAGTCTGTGTCTCCTCCGGCTTTTGCCGCGAAAATACAAATCCGACGATTCCCAATATCACAAGCGCTGCGATGATTCCCCAAAGCGCCGAAGTTGATTTTAACATAGGACAAAAATAGAAATTAACCGATTAATCCACGAATAACTTATAATCGAATAATAACAAAAACGGCAAAATTCTGCAATAAAAAGAAAAACCCGATTCCATTTCCGGAAAAGGGCCATAAACAAAAAAGACTATGGGTTACAAAATATTAGAACTCGCTGAGTCCGCGCACAATTGCTCTTTTGCCGCATGCGCGCGTTACGTCTTCAAGTTCTGCCATGAGTGCCTCAGCAGCATACCGGTCATGAGTACGCGCACCTACCGCAATAAACATAAATTGCTTAAACGGATGGTCCGATATTAATGTATCGTATCCCTTTGGCCCGGATGCAATTTGGAAAGCCAAAAGAGCTGCGTTTTGGGCAATTTCTTGGGAAAGAAAACGCCTGCTCACCATAAATCCCTGAGGCATGTTGAGCGCCCGGGGATCAAAATATTGAGAACCGATGTAATAGCAGATACGGGCCGGATGGAATCCAAGTTCTCTCCGGAGTTTTGAAGGCACAATGTGTACGAATCGTATATTTGCTTGTCTGGCAATGCTTTGAATTCTTTGTCTGGCAATAGCATCCGCCTGATCTTCGTTTAAGCCATAATCGTGGGCATATTTTTTCCCTGCAGCACAATCGGGATGGCTGGTAATTTCCACAACACCATGCTCCTTAATAAAATTTACTGCATCAGCGTTTTCCCAACCAATCAGCGATCCTGGCACATGAATGCCGGCGGGCATCTTGTCCGGAGGCAAACCTTCATCTATGCAGAAGATGCATTTTGATCCGGAAAATGCCCCAGAACCAGCGCTTTTCTGTATATCCGTGCCATATTCTCCTTCAATCAAAGAATTGAGCATACCGTTTCGCGTCTCATAATACGGCTTGAGTGTTACTTGAGAACTTCTCAGGTATGCTGTCCGTCTTATATCCGGATCAAGATTCATATCATATTCCTTTCTTTTCTTGTCGAAAGAGCAACAATAAAAAAGAGTGTACACTCTTTTTTAAAATTCAGCAAGGGCCTGACTGTTTTTCTTGAGAGTTTTAGGAAATCCCCACGATCCCCTGTTCGTCCATAAAATACGACTCGACCGGCAAGTCCGGAAACCGTCCGCGAATTGCGGCAGTAGCTTTGCGATGCTCCTCTGTGTGAAAGGCAAATTCCTGTTCCGTATTGTTTTCAAACGTTCCAAATCCGCCATATGCGCCGCAGTCGTGGTGGGTGAAGAGCATTATTTTTTTGGTATGGTGTAGTTTGATTGATTTCTCAAGCTCGCGGAGCATAAAATCCCTATCCCCTTCCTGCTCGGGAGATGAAAATATCTTGGCGCCGCCGGCAACCGATTCGAGATCAATATGCTTAAGTCCCTGTGCTTTGATACATTTGTGGAATACACTCCAGAAACGATTGTCAAAACACCGCACAACAAAAGCGTCCGCGGTATAGTGGTCAAGAGAGGTTGGATAGGAAAAGATGTATTTGTGCATACGTTTACGGATTTGCAAGCACTACCACATTGCTCTCCGGGCGGACTTCAAGAATACCGCCGGAAAATGGCAATGCTTTGATTGTACTATCGTGAAGCGTGCAGCGGATTTCGCCCGGGCTTACGGCAGAAACCATCGGGATATGGTGATCAAGCACAGTCATCTCGCCAAGCGGGGTCGGAAGACTTACACTGATCGCCTCTCCTTCAAAAATAGTTTCTTGTAATGAATAGATGGATAGATGCATAACTACAAATGACGAATAGCTAATTTCTAATTGATCTAATCAAATCCCAATGACCATTAGAAATTAGGTCGATTAGGATTGAGAAATTTCCTCAATTCCTCCTTTCATATAAAAAGCGGATTCGGGTTTGTCATCATGCTTGCCTTCAAGGATTTCTGCAAAGCTCCGGATCGTATCTTCAAGTTTGACGTACTTGCCCGGAATCCCGGTAAATGTTTCGCCTACAAAAAAGGGCTGCGACATAAATCGCTGGATCTTGCGGGCGCGGTTTACGATCAGTTTGTCATTATCAGAAAGTTCCTCCATGCCAAGAATATTGATGATATCCTGCAATTCGGCATAACGCTGAAGTGTCCGCTGCACATCGCGCGCAACTCGATAGTGCTTCTCGCCGACAATCTTGACATCAAGCCCCGATGATGCGGATGCCAGCGGATCCACTGCCGGATAAATTCCAATTTCCGTAAGCGCCCGGGAAAGCACGATGGTTGAATCAAGGTGGCTGAATGTGGTGGCCGGGGCAGGATCCGTAATGTCATCCGCAGGCACATAGATCGCTTGCACCGAGGTGATGGAACCGCTGGTGGTCGAGGTGATACGCTCCTGCAACTCGCCCATTTCAGTTGCGAGCGTCGGCTGATAACCTACCGCCGATGGCATGCGGCCGAGCAGGGCCGATACCTCGGACCCGGCCTGGGAAAAGCGGAAAATATTGTCTATGAAAAGCAGTACGTCTTTGCCCTCTTCATCACGAAAATACTCGGCCATGGTAAGTGCCGCAAGCGGCACACGCAAGCGCGCGCCAGGCACTTCGTTCATCTGTCCGAATACAAGCGCTGTATTGCCGATAACTCCGGATTCTTTCATCTCTTCAATCAGGTCATTTCCTTCGCGGCTGCGCTCCCCTACTCCGGCAAAAACGGACATGCCGCCTTTTTCTTCGGCAACATTGCGGATAAGCTCTTTCAACAGCACTGTTTTTCCTACTCCGGCCCCGCCGAACAGCCCAACCTTGCCTCCTCGGATAAATGGAGCCAGAAGATCAATCACCTTGATACCAGTCTCAAACACTTCAGTCTTGGTTGACTGCTTGGTAAGCGAGGGCGCAGGCCTATGGATCGCCCAGCGCTGGCTGAATTTTGCGTTTTTGGGATCATCAATCGGATCACCAAGTACGTTGAACAACCGTCCCAGAACCTCTTTCCCGACCGGTACCGAAATCTGGCTGCCGGTGTTTTCCACTTCAGCCCCGCGGGTAAGCCCGTCAGTGGAAGAGAGTGCGATAGAGCGTATTCGTCCGCCGCCCAAATGCCGTGCAGTTTCAAGCACTACCGTAGCGCCTTCACTGTTTTTGACGCGAAGCGCATGATACATTGCCGGAAGCACACTGTCTGCAAACTCAACATCTACGACTGGTCCAATAATTTGTATGATCTTACCTTGCATAGTTTTATAAATTGAACATTTATTCCTCTAATGCTTCTTTTCCTGCCGTAATCTCCGTAAGCTCGCGCGTAATACCCGCCTGTCTCACTTTGTTATATATCAGCGTCAAATCAGTAATGATGTCCTTTGCGTTGTCGGAGGCATTTTTCATTGCGATCATGCGGGCCGAATGTTCGGAAGCGTTCGACTCGAGGATTATATGATGAATATGCAAACGAATCAACTGGGGAACGAGAACATCGAGTATTTCATTTGCCGACGGTTCAAATTGGTACTCGAAATTATAATGTCCCGTTATATTGTCATTCTGAGGCGAAGCCGAAGAATCTCGAGATGCTTCTCTGTCAATTGATGGATCAGCATGACGAGGTGAATTTTCTTGAGCATATTTTCCATGCCGAGGTAGAATCCCGGCCACTACTTCCTGAATGCCCTTTTCAGTTACCGGCAGTATTTTTTTTAGAGTCGCCTCTTGTACAAGCGTAGTACGGAAATTGGTATACACTGCGTCAACCTCGTCCCATTCGTTGTTGAGAAATCCTGAAATCATCCGGTCTGCGATCGGGAGCGTCTGGGACAACTCCGTAAAGTCTCCAAACTCCGAATAGCTTTCCAGCAGTGAAACGCCTCGTCGCTCGAAATATTCCCGTGCCTTTTTCCCGATCGTGAAAATCGCAGAATCCGGGTGTTGCGCATGCCACTCTTCAGCATGACGCAATACGTTGGCATTGAATGCCCCGGCAAGTCCCTTATCCGAGGTCACCACCAGCAACGCCGATTTTTTGACCAGCCGCGATTTGAGCAGCGCCGGCCTGGTTGGACTGCGCCGGAGCAGATTATGCAGAAGCTCTATTGAGGCGACTGCATATGGCCGCGCCCGAATTGCAAACTCCTGCGAGCGCCGCATTTTGGTAGCCGAAACCACCTCCATCGCCTTGGTGATCTGCGAGGTGCTCTTCACCGACTTAATTCGTTGTTTGATCGTTTTGATGGAAGGCATAATAAGTTATCCACAGAAATACTTGACATTTACCTATCAATTGGTGTATAGTTTACCTCATAAGGTGGTGGTTCGTAAACTACGAGCCAAGCTGCTTGTCGCAAAAGGTTCTGCCATATTTTTGGCGGGACTTTTTGATTTATGCTATCATAATTACGTGGATCCGGGCCCGTAGTTTATGAAGTAAAACACTGCCTTCGACAAGCGGCGTAGCGGGTGCAACTCCCGCCGGGTCCACACCCGAGAGTCCCGTTCATGCGGGGCTTTTTGGTTTGAATTGTCCGGGAAAATCTGTTCCATATTTTAATTAAATAACCCTGTGAGTCGGATATATTCATTCATATAAAACATATCAGGTTCATGCTTGATTGGTCGCACTCTGATTTCAAAATTCGGGTTCTCTTTGTCATTGCTCTCAAAGAAAATCAAACCAATACCAGAAATAAGACACAAAGATTCAATACGAGATTTATCCTCTTCCCGCGAACTTTTTGGGATAACAATATAAACTTTATGGCTAAATAGTCGATAACTACATGCTTGGCCAAATGCCGTGATTAATCCGGCGGTGTCGATTTTTATTTCTGCGCTGATAATTTCCGTATCGTGTTTAATGATGTCTAATTGACTTGCTTCATTTTTGCCGATAACATCGGGGGTTCCCCACCGAACCCCAAATATGTTTCCGCCAAGCGAAATTGCTTGTGTGCATTCTTCAAGTTCATCAACTAAATAATCTGCAAATGGCTGATAAAAATCGCCTTCATGGATTGCTCCTTCTCGTGTTTCTCCTCTTTGCTGCTCTGTGAAGTTTCCCTCGTTTTGAAATTTAGTATGGAGATAAAGGCCCCTTGATGGTCGTATTATATTACTCGCAGGATTAAGTCGCATACCCCTGATTTGACCTATCACCCGCCCACCTCTATCCTTGACGTCTGGAAATTGACTCTCAATACTTCTGACAATTTCTGTAGAGTGCATTCCTTGAGGAGCGACTTCCAAAAGGTTAATTATTGCTGATTTAATTTGTTCCGGTGTAGTCGGCATATAGATTATAAGTGTAACTTCTGAAAATCTTCAATCGCGGTTTTTAATTTTTCTTCCACCTCGGCAGTCAATTCGCCCGATGTTCTGATTTTTTCGAAAATATCGGCTTCATGCAGTTTTCCAAGATATTCGATCATATCCTGACCTATCTGCCTGACTTTTTCCGGCTCGCAGGCATCAAAATATCCGCCGGTGCCGGCATAGATCAACACCACTTGCTTCTCAAAAGGAACCGGATCAAGCTCTGGCTGTTTGAGGAGTTCGGTGAGTACTTTTCCGCGTACAATGCGCTTTGCCGTTCCCTCGTCAAGATCGGACGCAAACTGGGCAAATGCGGCAAGCTCGCGGTATTGTGCAAGCTCTAAGCGCAACTTGCCGGCAACCTTTTTCATTGCCTTGCTTTGTGCGGCCGAGCCGACACGGGAGACCGAAAGACCCACATTCAATGCAGGCCGCACGCCTTGATTAAAAAGTTCAGGCTCAAGATAAATCTGGCCGTCGGTGATGGAGATCACATTAGTCGGGATATATGCCGAAATATCGCCAAGCTGGGTCTCAATAATGGGCAATGCGGTCATGGATCCGCCGCCATTTTCTTTATTGAGCTTGGCAGCACGTTCGAGAAGGCGCGAGTGAAGATAGAAGACGTCTCCCGGATACGCCTCGCGTCCCGGCGGGCGGCGCAAAAGCAGCGAGAGTTCGCGGTACGCCCACGCATGCTTGGAGAGATCATCATATACGACAAGCGTATCTTTACCTTGATGCATAAAATACTCCGCAATTGCCGCCGCAGTGTACGGAGCAAGATACCAGAGAGAAGCCGGGGACGATGCCGGAGCGGATACGATTATGGTATATTCAAGACTGCCGGCCTCTTTTAACGTAGCCACGATTTTTGCAATTTTTGATTCTTTTTGTCCAATCGCAGCATACACGCAGATCGGAGTCGGATAGCGCGTATCGCGTTTTTGGTTGATAATGGCATCAATTGCGATGGAAGTTTTGCCAAGCTGCCGGTCGCCAATAATAAGCTCGCGCTGTCCGCGACCTATGGGAATGATTGCATCAATTGCTTTGATGCCCGTATGCAGCGGTGTATGTACGGATTCGCGCACAGTCACCGATGGTGCCAGACGTTCTACAGGATAAAAAATCGGCTTCTTGTCATCTGCAAAGAGAGGCCCGCGTTCATCCTGCGGATTTCCCAAAGGATCAATTACCCGTCCGATCATCTCGTCTCCCACACGAACCGAAAGCACGCGGCCCAGCGGCTTGACCACATCCCCTTCTTTTACCTTCAGGTAGTCGCCAAGCACAATCGCACCGACCATATCTTCCTCAAGATTAAATGCAATACCGGTTACCGGCCCTTCGCCTGTTGCAAACTCAAGCATCTCCTGAGAGGCAACCCCCGAAAGCCCGGAGACCTTTGCAATGCCGTCTCCCACTTCCAAAACATGCCCGATTTTCTCAAGCTTGAGCTCCCGCTTGTACGATTCTATTTCGGATTGTAATAACTCAACAATAGTGTTTGCCATGATTTACTTTTGAAAAATTCTCTCCAATTGCCGTTTTGCCGAGGCATCGATGAGCAGTTCGTCATCCACCAGAATTTTAAT
This sequence comes from Candidatus Sungiibacteriota bacterium, assembly GCA_016206285.1. Classification (GTDB taxonomy): domain Bacteria; phylum Patescibacteriota; class Minisyncoccia; order Sungbacterales; family HO2-52-23; genus JACQRW01. Next base: position 11,674 of record JACQRW010000001.1, on the reverse strand, counting down.
GCCGGCAAGCAGCTCTGGATTTGTTTTTGCTTCAATAAAAATCTTTTTCCCCAATACAGCTTGGATTTCTTTTTTCAACTGCTCGCTTGCCGGAGCCGCAGATTCTATTCTAACCTTGCGCATACCTGTTTCCCGCAAGACGATCTTCTCGTAAGCGGCAATAACCAGATCGCTTTTTCCACTCATACGATGGCGGCCAAGCAATGCAGCAAATCTGCGTATGATCTCTTTCTGCTTTGATATAGGAGCATCTTTGAGAGCACTGTGCAGGGCTTGGGCATATTGTGCAGGACGGTATTTCATATTGTCTTCAGCTCCGCAAGCGCGTCATGTATCAACTGCTTGTCGCGCTCTCCTGCCGGCATCTTGCCCAGGACTTTTTCCAGACCTTTCCGCACTAATTCATGCGCAGTCGCATATACCTCTTCGCCCATAATCGCCTTTTCTTGGAGGATAATCCGTTTGGCATCATGTACCAGCGCTTCGCCCTTTTTTATGCCTTCCGCAACAATCTCTTCCTGCCGTTTTTTACCGGCTTGCTCTGCCTCATTCACCATCGCCAAACTGTCGGCACGCGCCTGCTGCAATGTTCTCTCCCGCAACTCATCGGCTTCTTTCAATGTTTTTTCCGCTTCTCGCCGCAACTCGAATCCTTTTTCAATCTCGTGCCGCCGTTTGGCGAGCATAGCCAAGATCGGCTTATACGCAAATTTTTTCAGCAAAAAAAGCAGCAGGAAAAAGTTGACTGCCTGCGCAAGCAGGAGCCGCCAGTCAATGCCAAAATGAGTGATGAACTCTGACATTCCTTACACGAATTTAATAATCAATGCCACGACCAGGGCGTAAATTGCGATAGCTTCGGCAAACGCAATCGCCAAGATCATCGGTGTCTGGATCTTGGATGCCGCTTCGGGATTCCGTCCGATCGCCTTCAGGGCATTTGATCCGATCATCATAATGGCAACCGAAGGAGTCGCGGTTCCGAGCACGATAACCGCTGCGGTAGCTAATACTTTTATTGCTTCGGGATTTATCTCTGGACTCATAAGATTATGAATTTCTAATTTCTAATTGATCTAATTTCTAATCCCGTGGGATTTATTTAGAAATTAGTAATTAAAAATTAGACATTTTATTATTAATGATTCTCTGCCGCCCCATGATGCGTTATTGCAATGCTGATAAATACCATAGAAAGCATTGCAAATACGAGCGCCTGCACGAACCCGACAAAGATCTCGAGCATCAGAAACGGAAGCGGCGCTACAAACGGCGCCAGAAACCCCGTCACCACGAGCAGCACCTCTCCGGCAAAAATATTGCCGAACAGGCGGAATGAGAACGATATTATTTTAGCAAATTCCGAAACTAATTCAAGTATGCCGACAAAGAATTCAATCGGACCCTTGAATGAGAAGAATTTGGAAAGATGCGCCCGCACACCCAGCGCAGCCATCCCTGATATATGTATCAGAAAAACCATGACCGTGGCAAGGGCAAGCGTGACGTTGAGATCCGATGCCGCTGACCGGAAAATCGGCACCAGCAGCTTCTCACCGTGCACTATCTCGTATATGCCGATCGAGCCAACTCCCGGAAATATGCCCAGCCAGTTGGAAATGAGAATAAAAAGAAAAACAGTTGCGATCAGCGGAAAATACTGCTCGGCCTTGTCGCGGCTTCCGAAAATGGATGCCATAAGATTCAGAAACCCTTCGCAAAAACTCTCAAATATATTTTGCAGTCCGCCCGGCACCAGCTCCACATGCCGCGAAATCAAAAAAGCAACCCCGATCAAAAGCCCCATCACGATCCATGAGGTAAGCAGCGTGTTCGTTACCGGAAACCCGAACACAAAAAAAAGCTTTTCCGCCGCAATTTCAATGTGGGGCATAAGGCAAGCATATCAGATTTTTTGGCGGGATGCAAGGAAACTCCTATTTTACGCATACCGTAAACCATCCGCTCCAGCAACCCGCTCCTGCGCCAAGACTACCTGTTTCAGACCATGCCAGTAGCGCGTAACCTTGATTCGCGCCTCCCAGCCATGCGTGATATGCGCCGTCATACCAACGTGTGTTGTTGTAATGGTAAGTAAAATTTCCAGGAGAATCGCTTGGAGGATATGTATTAAGCGGATCCACCGGCAGGGTGGGGATATAAGGAGACATTTTTGGCTTTAACTCGTTCCATTGAGTGATATAGTCTGACCGGTTAAGCGCCCACTCAGCGCTCACGCTTGGATATGCGTTATTTGCATCATAATAGAACTCCAATGCGGTTGATAGTTGTTTTAAGTCTGAAATACGTCTGGCATCTCTTGCTTTGGCTCGTGCGCTATTAAGCGATGCCAACACCACGCTTGCCAATAGCGAGATAATGGAGATGACCACCAGCAGTTCAATCAGCGTGAATCCTTTATGGTATCTCATAATTAATGAGTAATTTTTATTGTCCTCTCGATGAACCGGTTATAAAGGTCGGAGAACTTTCGGGCAACGGCTCGGCTGTGCCGCTACTGAAGAAAAGAAACAGAGAGATGATCATGATAATTCCGGCAATTCCCAGCAATACATAGCTCGCCTGCCGGTTATTCTGAATCCTCCCGCCGGATAACTTCATTACCAACCGGATGAAAAACCCCGTATCGGGCGCGTAGCGCTGTGCAAGCAACTGCCCTTCTGTTGGCAATACGTTTTGGGACTGTGCTTTCGGTTGGTTTTTTTCGTATGCTTCGAGGATATCCATAATAATAATATCTTCATCATAACGCCCCCTCTTGATTTGTGCAAAGACAAGAGTTATGCACAGCTTGCAGTCCAATATCATCTTAACAAATATCAGACGATCGTCGAATAATTGTTTAGATGATGCGGTCATCCTATGTCCTCCGGTGCCGTAAGCGCCATCGGCTCTATCCCCGCTTTCTCGCCGGTAATGCGCAGCACGTCTTTGTCTATTTTGGCAAACTCTTTGTACGCGCTGTTATACATATTTACCGATGTGCCAAGGTGCGTGCCCAGTTTTTGCATAAAGGTATCATAGGCACCCAAATGCCGGCCAAGCTCCTCCACGCGCTTGCGAATCTCTTTGGCTGACTCCTCGATTTGCAGAGCGCGGAGACCTTGCAAAACAGTCTGCAAATACGCCAGAAACGATGTTGGTGAGACAATAATCACGCGCCTGTCTTTGAACGCATACTGGATCAGATCCTGGGTATTCACTTTGACCGCGCCTACCTGGTTGATAAGCAGATCATAATAGATCGCCTCGGCCGGAATGAACATAAACGCAAATTCCATAGTCCCGTCTTCGGGCTTCACATATTTTGATGTCTCGTCAATCCTGTTTTTCAAATCCTGCCGGAAGATTTTTTCTAGCCGCTCTTTTTCCGCCGGTTCGCGCGCCTCAAGGATGCGGTTATAGTTTTCAAGCGAAAACTTCGAGTCAATGCATATCTTTTTCTCTTTTACAAACACTACCGCATCCGCGATCAGCCCGTCCGGAAATGCATACTGCATCTGAAAACTGCCCGGAGGCATTACGTTTTTCAACAATGTTTCCAGATAATACTCGCCCAAAATCCCGCGCTGTTTCGGATTTTTCAAAATATCCTGCAGATTTTGCAACTGATCCGCAAACCCCACCACCTGCCGGTTGGTTTCTTCGAGTTTGGCAAGTTTTTCCGTAATCTCGCCCGTCAGGCGCGCCGTGGTGCCATACTGCGACTGCAACATCTGCGTGGATTCCGAAAGCCGCATGTCGAGCGTGCGCGTCACCTCATTCATCTGTCCCTGCAAAAGCATCATCATGCTCTGCTCGTGCTGCTGGTCAGCCGGATTTACCTGCCGTGATCTGTGCAAAAACCAAAAAACTCCGGCAAAGCCGGCAGCCATGAGAATGAGAAGAATGATAAATTCGATTTGCATGATATATTGCCATCATAATCCGACATGCGGGTTTGGGCAAATGTACAAAATAAGCCCACGGATATAGATTATACCCGTGGCAATTTGTCCGATGATTCAAGAAGATCGGCCGCATCTTTCGTGGCGATTCGCAAGAACACATTAGTGACAGATGACTGATGGAGCCCTTCCGCAATATGCTCTTCTAAATCTCGTTTTTCTATATAACGGCCTGTTCCAGAGAACCATGAGGACTCACCTTGAGGCACATAGATCATCAGCGTTCCGTGTTCAAAATAAAAGACACTTTGAATAATATGATGATCCGGTAAGTTGATGCGAGTTTTGCTTTGCAGCAACGCTACTGCAACCCCGGGTTCACGACAAAAAAACAAATTGATGCCTCCCGGATATACATCAATTATTACATAGCCGATTTTTTTCTGTAGAAAATGCTCATCAAAAGCTACAGATACCTTCATACAGCCCCCTTTTCTATAAAAGAGCTTGCCCTGAAAGTCCTGCCTTTATTGTCCTATAAAGTTGACTGTCCGTCAAAAAGCTACTCTGGTTTTTCCAACACCGCACGGATAATCTCTTTGGTCTGCTCCGGGCCGGTTACCGGGACGTAGTCCACGCCGGTCCGCACCACGGCATAATCGTTGCCGCCTGGAAAGATGGCATCACCCACGAAAAGCATGTCCTTTATGGGCACATGCACATATTTCTGAATTTGTTTCAGGCCATAAGCCTTATCAATACCTTTTTTAGTGACGTCAATGGAGGTGAACCCGGCAACATGCACTTCCAGCTCCGGCACCAGTTTCGCTACCATCCTCCCAATTTTCATTTTCAATTCCCGATTCTCTTTTGCCCATTTTGTTTTGAGTGCAACGCCACGCTTGGTGCCAAGTATGGCGACCACATCCTGCCCGAGCGTAGAAAGTGTAACCTGCGTACCGCGATCTTCAATCATCTTGCCGTATACACGCTTGGGCGCATATCCAATCTCTTTCAACACCGTGCGGAATGCTTTTTTTACCTTATTACGTTCCGCAAGAGAAAGCTGCAGAGCATATATATTTTTCCAGCCGGAGTTATAGCGGTAAAAAGAAGTTGCGGTGGAGGGAAAGAGAAAAAGTTTTTCCAAAAGCTGCTTTGACAACTTCAGCCGGTACAGAGGTGCCAACTGCTCTTTGAAGAGCCCGTACTTCCCTCCTCCGATCACTGCGACTTTTTTGGCTGCAAGCAGCTGTGCCATGAGCTTGGCCATTTCGGGGTCCATTGGTGCCTTGGTAAGGGTAAGCGTTCCATCAATGTCAAAAACAATCAGTTTTTTTGGTTTGAGCTTTTTCAGATTGGAAATTTTCATGATTTTAGTATACTATTATTTATTATGTCTTTAAAGATCGCCATTGTCGGGCTGCCCAATGTGGGCAAATCCACTCTCTTTAACGCGCTGACACGCAAAAAGGTTGACATCGCAAACTACCCTTTTTGCACGATTGAGCCAAATGTCGGCGTAGTGGAGGTTCCGGACGCGCGGCTTGCCAAGCTTGCGGAGCTTTCGCATTCAAAAAAAACCGTGCCTGCGGTGGTAGAATTTGTGGATATTGCCGGGCTTGTCAAGGGTGCGGCTGAGGGCGAAGGCCTGGGCAACAAGTTTCTCTCGCACATCCGCGAGACAGATGCCATTGCCGAAGTCGTGCGCGTTTTTGAAGACGGCGATATCACGCACGTCAGCGATAAGATTGATCCGGTATCCGATATTGAAGTGATCGAATATGAGTTGATCCTGAAAGATCTGGAGGTTGTCTCCAAGCGTCTGGAAGCCGCACACAGCGAACTTCGGGCGCGTCAAAAAGGCGCGGAAGAGCGCGTACGCATACTCGAGATGATTGAACAAGATCTCAAAACCGGACAGCGCGCGCACTTGTCTCTCCCGGGTTTGGATGCCAAAAGCAAAGAGATGGCTGAAACCCTGCTTGGCGAATTACAGCTGTTGACCGCCAAGCCGGTCATATACGTTTTCAATTGTTCTGAAAAACAGGTGCAAGAAAAATGGCAGTCCGATGGCGCGTTAAAAGAAAAAATCGGGTCGTCGCCTTATGTAGTGGTATCCGCGAAGATCGAATCTGAACTTTCCGAACTGCCGCCTGAAGAAAAAAAAGAGTTGCTTGAAAGTCTTGGCATTGCCCAAAGCGGCCTTGACCAGCTGATCCGTACCGGCTACGAAACATTGGGGTTGATCACATTCCTAACCACCGGCGAGGATGAAACCCGCGCATGGACTATTCCGGTAGGATCGCTCGCCCCCCGCGCAGGCCGCGCCATTCACTCCGACTTTGAGGAAAAATTTATCCGCGCTGAAGTAATCGCATGGGACAAACTGCTTGAAGCCGGTTCATATGGCCGCGCCCGCGAGCTTGGCTGGCTCCGCATTGAAGGAAAACAATACCCCGTGCAGGACGGGGATGTGATTGAGTTTCGGGTATAGCCCGAAACTTTATGTATGCAAGAGGCGCGAAATAAGTATAAGAGCAAATTGTAGTTTGTAGTCAGGATTTCTTTTCAGATATTCTTGACGTACATATTCAAGTTCCCGAGGCAAGCAAAAATCTTTAATAAGATCCAGGGCGATCATGGTGATTACCTGCTGATTGCATATTAATTTCCCCGGTCCAGTGGAAACGGTTCGATCAAGCCATTTACGAAGGCACCTATCCGTTGTTACCTTGCAGTATGCTTTTATGTCTCCCTGCGTGCAGCGCGAATCCAGGCCCCACTGCATCTTCCATGTTCCTAAAACAGCGCTTGCCTGCGTACTGGCCAATGAGATGAAACCGACTTTTAACCGATATCGGGAGGGTAATTTTCCAATCTCTCCGGTTGAACACCTCCGTATTTGTTCAAGTTCGTCTATAAGCTTTCTTTTTGCGGTAGAGAATAACCGAATAACTTCGCTGGCAAGAGTATCGGCAAGAATTTCTCTTGGATCAATTTCTACAACGAACATAACAAATCCTCCCATCATACATAAAGAACAATCATGCTTTTACTAAAACATATCTTAATTTTAAAGTCAAGATTGCGCTAAATCAGCATCTATTATATACTCATTTCGTGGATTCTGACGCGAAAAACTACGAGGTAGCATATATCCTTTCTCCTACGCTTGGCGAGCAGGAGGTTTTGGCGTATGTGGCAAAGCTCTCTGCGTTAATCGAAGAATCCGGCGGCACGATCCGGCGCACAGAACAGCCCAAAAAACTCAAACTCGCATACGAGATCAAAAAGCAGGAAAACGCCTATTTTGCATGGACTACGTTTCGTATGCAGCCGGAGCGCATTGCGGAGATTGAAAAAAAATTGAAATCGCACAGCGAGTTACTTCGGTTTCTTGTTGTCGAAGAAGAGATTGAAAAGCGAAAGCCGTTTATCCGGTCAATTGGCGTGCGCACTGCCGTTGGCTCTGCGGCAAAAGCACCGATACGGGAAACGCGCGAGCCAATAGCCCACGGAACGGCTGCCCCTGAAGACAAGCGGCTTGATCTGGAAGCATTAGATAAGAAGTTGGAGGAAATATTAGGTAAGTAAATGACTAATTTCTAATTGACCTAATTAAATCCCAGTGAGCATTAGACATTTTTGCATTGGATATTGATTAGACATTAGGTCAATTAGATATTTTTAGGCAACATTGGCATATGAACCTCAACAAGGTATTTCTTTTTGGAAATCTCACGCGCGATCCGGAGCTTCGCCAGACGCCCAATGGACAAGCGGTCTGCACGTTTGGCATTGCGACCAACCGATCGTTCAACAATGCCGCCGGGCAGAAGCAGGAACAAGTTGAATTTCACAATATTGTCGCGTGGGGACGCCAGGCCGAAGTGATTGCCCAGTACATGAAAAAAGGAAGCAGTATGCTCATCGAAGGCCGATTGCAGACCCGCTCATGGGATGACCAGGCGGGAGCCAAGCATACCCGCACCGAAATCGTGATCGAAGAATTCCAGTTCGGTCCCCGTCCGGCAGGCATGAGCGGTGGTTCAACTGCGTTCACCACAGGCGGCAACAATCCGCTTCGCCAGCCGGCGGATGGCGGAGGAGGCGGATATAACCAATCGGCCCCACGAGACCAGCATGAACAAAAAGCCCCGCCCGAAGACAACACCCCTATTATTGAGCTTCCTGGAGACGAGCAGGAAATAGACGTAAAGGACATACCATTTTAAAAATAACAAAGCACAAAACACGTAACAAAGAACACAACACGCAAAACAATATACACGTAGCAAAGAGCAAGAAATTCCCTTTTGAGTCGTGTTACGAGTATATTGCATTCATGTCGGTAAATTGTGCTATGTGCTACGTGAATCGTGTATCGTGAACTCATGCGCCCGCAACAACAACAGCAACAAGAACAAAAACAGTGCCACTTTTGCACCACCAATCGCGATGTGGTTGATTATAAAGATGCGGACTTGGTACGCCGTTTTATGAGCAGCCAGGGAAAAATCTATCCCCGACACAAATCGGGCCTCTGCGCCTTTCATCAGCGGCGCCTTGCCATTGCCGCCAAACGCGCCCGCTATCTGGCGCTTGTGCCATACACGACAAGATAAAAAATCTTATAAAAACCCTTACGCGGGGTTTTTATTTATCTCAACAGTAAGTTATATGAATTTGGCATACTCATTGCTTTCTCACTCATCCAGCGAACTAAACCGCTTCAGAAAAATAAGGAGTGCGATGGGGCCGAGAAACCACCAAACATGGAGGTCGGGGCTGGCAAAAATATTTTTGGTCAGTGGAGCAAGCATGGCAATTTTTTCTTTCGGGAGAAACCCGAGCAGAATATGGATCATAAGGCCAACCTGCGTGAAGCTCAAAAGGAATATCTGCCACCATGCGCTTGGCCGGGCAAACCCGCGCGTACGCGTGCGGCCAAACATGAAGATCAAAATAATAAATAGTGCCGCAAAAATGCCTATTTTAAGGAAAAGGGGTTCTTGCAAGCGGGTCAACAGCGCAAGCCGTTCGATAGGAATGGCTGAAAATATTGCAAACGCCACATAGGTATAGATGATTGCCGTAACCGCCTTGCGTTTGCCGGTAGAGATGCCATAAAAAAAACCGATCGCAAGCAAAGCAAAGATCAGCACCACGTCCCAAGACGGATGCGACCAGAGCGACTGGGCAGTCGCGGTAATATGTGAAAAAGAAATTTGCGTTGTGGTTGATTGCGCAACGGCAGTCGTTGTCGCGTGTACAGAAACAGGCATAAAAAATAGGATATACTGTTATCAGTATATCCTATGTCATCTAAAATACAATGTGGATATCTTTACCTGCTTTGAATTACTAATCCGGGATAATTCTTACCTGAAAAGATCCCACATACTGCGCGTCCTTGAGGGTGACTTCCAAAGTGCTCCCCTGCAAGGTATAGGCTCCATGCCGGGCGTAGCGCTGGAGCTCATTCCAGTTTGCTTCAAATTCTGTGCGCGACCAAACCAGATTTATTTTTTTATTCACCAACAAAACATAAAATAAAGAGTCGTGCCATAGTTCTGCACTCTCAACCGCAACATTACGTGCTTTGAGCCATATGGCAAACCGTGACGGCAGATCTTGTCGGATGGAGTAATATGCCAAATCAAGAAACATACTACATAGCTTATGCTTACGCGGCAGTCCTTTTATATTGAGCCCGATTTTTTTGTTGGCTTCCGGAAAAAAAATAGGCAATGCATTTTCAAAATATTTTAGAGAAGCGCGTTCCTTGCAATTAAAGAAGAGGTCTCCTCCAAGCCCAAGCCCATGATCGAGTTGAATCTCTCGACCAAAAACTGTTATCGGAAACGGTCCTCTATATCGCATGCCGCAAAACTGGCATAATCTATTTGCCTGATGATTTCGGCGTTTTAATTTTGACATCTAATATCTCCTTCTTAAGATTTTCAAATTACTCTTATGTTTTTATATAGCGTAAAATGAAAGGATGCGCAAGAGCTTTCTTTTCGCTCACTCGCTAGAAAATAAAACAAAACCCCTCCGACTTAAATCGGGGGGATTTTGTGCAAACAAAACTAAAAATCAATAATCCTCGTGTCCCATGCCGCCGCCGGGCATCTTTTCTTCTTTCTTGGGGAGGTCTGCAATCGTGACTTCGGTGGTAAGGAACATTGCGGCAACCGATACGGCATTTTCAAGCGCCGAGCGCGTTACCTTGACCGGATCAACAATCCCCTCTTTGATCATGTCAGACACGACACGATCGTTCAGCGCATCGTAACCGGCGTTAGGCTGCGGAGCTTTAGCGTCATGCATCCGGCTTGCGATCGTGGTATAGATCTCGCCGTCGAGTTTTCCTGCATTCATGGAGATCTGGCGAAGCGGCGCGGACAGCGCATCATGGAAAATCCGCTGTGCAACTTCGCGTTCCGTCCTGCCAAGCGCGTCATGGCCTTTTTCTTCACCCATTTTCAGCGCGAGCTTGAAGAGCGCAATGCCGCCTCCCGCAACAATACCTTCGGCAAGCGCGGCCTTGGTCGCCTTGACCGCATCTTCAATCTTGAGCTTGATGTACTTCATCTCGGTCTCGGTTGCCGCACCCACTTTGATGACCGCGACTCCGCCGGACAACTTTGCAAGACGTTCTTGCAACTTCTCCTTGTCGTATTCGGAGGTGCTGCGCTCGATAGAGGCGCGAATTTGCTTGATCCGCTTTTCAATCTCCTCTTTCTTTCCCTTACCTCCGACAACAGTGGTATTATCTTTATCGGATACAACCCGCCGAGCATGGCCAAGCATAGTAAGCTCGGTATTCTCAAGCTTCAGACCGACTTCTTCGGAAATAACTTTTGCACCGGTTAACACCGCGATATCCTCGAGCATTTCTTTGCGGCGATCGCCAAATCCCGGCGCCTTGATCGCAAGCGCATTAAATGCGCCGCGAAGACGATTTACCACAAGCGTTGCCAGTGCTTCACCATCAATGTCTTCGGCAATTATCACCAGCTCTTTTTTGCCGGATCGCGCAAGCTTTTCAAGCAAAGGAAGAATATCCTGGATAGACGAAATTTTCTTATCAGTGATAAGGATGTTTGGGTCTTCCATGACCGACTCCATGCGCTCGGTATTTGTCACCATATAGGGCGACACGTACCCGCGGTCAAATTCCATACCCTCTACAATTTCTTTCTCGATGCCGATGCCTTGCGATTCCTCCACCGTAACCGCGCCGTCTTTGCCGACTTTCTCGATCACTTCCGCGATAGTCTCTCCCCACTCCCGCGACTCTGCCGAGATGGTCGCCACCTGAATGGTCTCTTCGTGCGACTTGATCGGCTTTGCCATTTTTTTCAGCTCTTCCACCAGCCGCTCTTTTTCTTTCTCGAGCGCCTCGCGAAGTCCCACCACATTTACGCCAGCCGTAACATACCGCATACCCGCGCGAATCAGCGCTTCGGCCAAAATTACCGCAGTCGTGGTGCCGTCTCCGGCAGTATCGTCGGTCTTGGACGCAACTTCCTTGACGAGTGCCGCGCCCATATTTTCAAACTTGTCTTCAAGCTCGATCTCTTTTGCGATGGTCACGCCGTCATTGGTCACCTGAGGCGCGCCGTAGCTTTTTTCGATAATCACGTTTCGGCCGCGCGGACCCAGTGTGATCTTCACGGCATTGGCCAGCTGCACCACTCCGCGCATCATGGCCGCCCGCGCTTTTTCTTCAAATAAAATTTGTTTTGCCATAGGTG
>JACQRW010000003.1 GCA_016206285.1 Candidatus Sungiibacteriota bacterium | reverse complement strand
CACTTAACTACGGGCCCGTATATACTATTAGACTAGGGGAATGAAAAGAATTTTGAAACCTCACTCTTGATCGCGCTCAATCTGGTTAGAGAGATTTTTCCTTTGCGTGAAAGAATTCTTTTCTGAGAAATAATCCGGATTTGGTGTACGCATAAAGCCATTTTTGTTCCTTTCCACTCAAACGGAATATATCCGGCAATGTCCTTAACTTTTGTCGACATGGGTACGACAAGCGCGAGATGCGATCCAATAACATGGAGTACGAGCGCCGGACGCGTAAATGATTCTCCCTTGCCATCTATTTCGCTTCCTATATTCACACCAAGTGATACCCAACGGATCTCTCCAGAGCGGATACTTATATCGCGATCTTCGGTGTCCACTCGCTTCTTGGCCTTGTTCCAATTATCAAAGTCTTTAAAATACATACAGTGATATCTAAAAATTTACAGCCCCCTCGCAGGGGCTGTTGACGCCTTACGGCGATGGTATCTACAGTATACCAAATGCTCTCTATGAAGTCAACAGCATTTATTGCGCCACCCGGAAACGGTCGCGGGAAATTTCGTATTTGGCGATGATTGGTTTGTTTTGCTCGTTTTGTTTAAGGAGAATCAAAACCTGTTGGTCTGCGAATACGGGGATCCATGATGTATCCTGGACGCGGGCGATCAAAAACTTTTGCGCCCACGGGGTCGCGTCGTGGTAAGAGAAGATGATCGCGTTAAAATGGTAGCGCTGTTCCGCTTCTTTCCAGTGCGCCTCATCTTCCTGCATGGGAATATATATCTCTTTGAAAAACGCGGCCGGATACGCTTCGGGGCGGTTGTCTACAAATACTTTTTCGCGGGGATAGAGATAATAGATCAGGTATCCGCCGATATCGTAGTTGTTGAAAACCGGGCCTTGAATTTTTTCCGTATTTAAAAAATCAGCAGCCGCAGCATTACCGGACTCAATACCCAAACCGGATTCGCGCCAATAAGGAAAATACTGCGCCCAATCTCCGGATAGCGTTACCAGCAACAGGAATGCGAGCACAACTGCCGCTATTTTTTGTCGGGTTCGCTCTGCGGCATTTTTCCGTTCAATGGAAAAAATTGCAGAAAACGCATACGCCATAAGCGGCAAAGCAACCAATCCGAACAACGCAAAATTGCGTACGGCAAACCACGCCATTGCCGAAAACCCGGCGCCAAGCAATAAAAAATTAAATGGAAATTCTGTCTTACGGAGCTTATACTGCTTTACTGCCGCAACAATAAAACCGATAATCAAAAGACCGAACACAATTTTGAAGATCAGAAAATTCGGATTGCGCATCATCATGCGTTCCAAAAAGAACACGGATTTATTTTCTACGAGATCATAGCCGTAGTTTTTAAAGATAGTGAACGGAGCCAAAACTCCGGACATGCCAAAGGGATTCAGGAGCGACACAAGCAATGTCGCGCCAAAAACATAGGTGAGACGCTTCAGGCGCGTCCATTGCCTTGTCAAAAGATATTCGATCAAGAACGTGCCAATGATCGCAAAACCGAGGAAAAAATAAATGTGGGTATTTACCCAGAGAAGCATGAGTACCGGCAGAAACCAAAGACTTTTCAACTTTTTCTCATCGCGCCAAAAACGCCACAAAATCCAGAAAAATAATGCCGTAAAAAGAGAGGTCAGCGCTTCGGGCCGGACTTCGGTCCGTTCGGCAAGCAGGGGAATAATGGGAATGGCAAAAAGCGCTGCCGCGCCCAAACCAACCTCTTGCGCCGCAACCGCAAGAAAGATCGCAAGTGCTGCCATACTTATTGCAATAAAAAACAGCTCGAGGCCGGAAAAATCTCCGACATAGGAAATAAGATAGAAAAGCACGCCCGAACCCCAATGATGATTAAGCGTTGGAAAATCTGGATTGGTATACGAATAGAAATTCGTAGTAACCATATGCCCGGTCTGCATGAATACTTCGCCGTTTTTCAGATGCCTGCCAAGATCTGCCGTGACCAGATTGATCTTATGCGTCAAAAAAACACCATACCACGAGAACAGCAAGACGACAACGAATGCGGCAATAATTTTTTGCACAGAAAAATGCAGAGAGAGATTTTTCATAGGAGAAGACCAATAACCAAACAATACCAAAAGAGCGCAGCACGGGCAATGCACAAAGCATTGTTACGCGCGGAATAAGATGCTAAAATACCTTCAACTATGGACCTACTTCAGGAATACAGCAAGGGCATGCAGCCGTCTCAAAATGCGCCGCGGGTGCAATCACCGAATACTGAACCTCGCTATATTGAAGAGACGGGATTTCTAATACGGCTGGTCATACAAGCCTCCGGAGGAAAAATCCAAAATACGCGGCAGGCCAGCTTTGTGCTGTTTGGAATCACCCTATTTATTTTTATAAGCGCTATAATTATTTTTCTCTTAAGCAGCGGCAGTCTATGGACCGTTCCGGTTCCTCCGCCTTCACAGACATGAAATTCAAAAATAATTTCTCTGAAAACACATGGGGCTTTACCCTGATTGAACTCTTGGTGGTGATCTCCATTATCTCGCTCCTGGCAAGCATTGTACTTGCAAGCCTGAACAGCGCGCGGGCCAAAGCGCGCATCGCCCGCGCCCGGGCCGATTTGTCCGAATTTCGGAAAGCCATCGCGCTGCTTGAAGATGACACCAGCCAATCGCCGAACCACAACTCGGTCAGCACATGCATCCAGGATCCGGAAGTTTATCTTGATGCCCCGGCTGCTGGAATCCAGGCAACCGACGGAAATTTTCCCAATTGGAGAGGCCCGTATATGACAACAGTCCCCCTTGACCCGTGGGGCAACCGCTACATTTTTGACGCTGATTTCTTTTGCCAGGGGGACATCGGATGTGAAAATATACCGAACGGTACGGTTTTAAGAGTAGTGCACTCGGGCGGTCCCAATGGAAGCGGCATAAGTGTATATGACGGAGATAATGTTGTGCTCGTGCTTTGCCGGTAGAAATTTTTTAGAGTTCCCGCAATACCTCGCGAAGATCGCGGATGCGGTAATCCGCATCGCATTCTTTAAACTCTCTGCCTTCGTGCGCATAGAGATACCTGACCGCATTTGGCAGGGGAATCATATCTTGCGGCGAGTCGCCTACCACGACAATCTTTTCAAAATCTCTGCCATTAAGATACTCATCTGCCACATCCTGTTTCGAGCGATGCGCTTCCAGACGATGCGCATCGGCACCAAAATTCTTTCCCTCGGGAAAGAACTCATATAAATTGGTCATATGAAGGAAGTCCCTCAAACGCTCCTGGGAAGTATTGGAAATGAGAATCTGGTCGTGATCAGACGCAATTCCGGCAAGCACGGACGCGGCATGATCATTGGCTTTGATCGCCTGCTCAATGATTTCGGGACATTCCATATCCACTTCAAAACATCTTTTTTGTAAAGCGATGTGCGTTTCCTTCGACTCATGCGGAAGCAGATGAATAAAATATTCGTACCATTTCTTGCCATAGAGCCGGTGCACCAATTGCTCATCCATGCGCTGGTCGTAGCCATATTCATGAAGCACGCGATTGGTAATTTCGTATGCCGCCCACTCGGTGCCTTTTTCCAGCGTCCCGTGAAAATCCCAGATGAATAGCTTCATGAGAAACTCGGATTGAAATATCTTTCGATTCGGGCTGCCGGGAATTGAACCCGGTCTTCTGACTCCCGAAGCCAGCGTACTGCCGGTATACTACAGCCCGTCTTGTCCTCCGCGGCGGATTACTTCACCCAATATTTTCCTTTGATCGCGCCGATGCGCTCGTCTTCGGAAAGCTCAATCTTGGATTCCGCCGCAGATGCGATATCCGCAAGTTCTTTTTCCGAAAGTGCAGCCAGGCTCTTGACCCGGCCGAGCAGATATTCGCGCTCATTTTTTTCCGGATCGTCAATCACTTCCTGCAACAGCACTTCAAGCACTGCGCCAATCTTCGGTCCCGGCGAAATGCCAAGAATATCCATAATATCCTCGCCTTTCACTTTCAGCTTTTTCGGAGTCGGCACTTCTTCCTCGCGCAGGATTTTCTCCACCCGAAACTGGAAATGGCGCAGGCGATAGGGAAGCGCTTTGGGCACGCCCATGCCCATGCGATCGCAAATCCGAAGCCGCACCAAATCGTCCATATTGTCAGCCCCTACGTGCCGAATCAACCGACGTATGGATGAATCTGTAATGCCCTCGTCCGGATCGTACTTGAACAAATGCCAGCGGATCAGCGTAGCGATCTTCTCGATATTATGGCGCGGAAAATGCAACCGCTCCAGAATCCGCGTGGCCATCTTTGCCCCAATCACATCATGTCCGTAAAACGTCCACTCGTCGTTTTTTGTGTTGATGGGACCCCTGGTTGCAGGCTTGGCCACATCGTGCAGCAATGCCGCCAGACAGATAAGTGGAGGATACCCGGTTTTAGCCCCATATTCAAGTGCTTTAAGATTATGTTCCCAGATGGTCAGAATCTTTGGCCGGTTCACCATGCCGATGCCTTCTTCAAGTTCGGGCATGATGTGTTTGAGCAAATCCAATTCGTGCAGCAGTTCAATGCCGCTGCGCGCCGCAGGAGTTGCAAAAATTTTCAAAAGCTCGTCCCGAATCCGCTCTTTTGCGATAAAGTCCAGCGCTCCCGCATTCCGTTTAATCGCTTCAGTGGTTGCCGGTTCTATGCCAAACCCAAGCTGCACGCTGAAACGCACCGCGCGCAACATGCGAAGCGCATCCTCATTAAATCGTTTATCCGGATCGCCAACCGCGCGGATGATCTTTTTTTTAATATCTTCCTGTCCTCCGAAAGGATCGATGATTTCAAATTTTGCCACCCCTTCGACTTCGCTCAGGGCAAGCGCGTTCATCGTAAAATCCCGCCGTGAAAGATCTTCTTCAAGCGTAGCCGCATAGCGCACTTCGTCCGGATGGCGTTTGTCCGTATATGTTCCCTCGGCGCGAAATGTGGTAACTTCGATCTCTGAAACTGCCGGATCATCCGAACCGGTCTTTACCGTAACCGTGAGAAATGCATTTTCATAAAAACTCTCCGGAAACAGCCGCAAAATCTCTTCGGGTTTTGCCGAAGTTGCCACATCCCAGTCTTTTGGCGCCACGCCAAGTAACAAATCCCGCGTGCATCCGCCCACCGGATACGCCTCGTATCCGGCTTCTTGCAAGACCGCAACTACGCGCCGCACTTCTTCGGGAATGTTCAATCTTTCAGCCATGAGCGCATCCTACCCGAAAAATTGATTTTTTTCAATTTTTGTGCTATTTTCAGAACACAAAACACGATGCACATAACAAAGAGCAAGTTGCTTCTTTTGTGTCGTGTTACGTGTATCATGCTTCGTGACTTGCACGCTCTCGTAGTGAAACGGATATCACGACTGCCTTCGAAGCAGTTATTGGGGGTTCGAATCCCTCCGAGAGCATCCGAACGAAGTGAGGATGATCGAGAGCAAGCAAATTGCTTTGCTCGCATGAGGGATGAGAAAGCCGCAGCGCGACGGCGCGAGGCGGGGTCGCGGAATTCGCCAGCAGGCGAATATCCGTGACCGAATCCCTCCGAGAGCATAGGGTAGCGCGAATTGCAATTTTAAGAAAAAACTTTTAGAGTAAAAAGAAATTTGCCCCCATAGCTTAATGGTAAAGCAGTTGCCTCTTAAGCAATTGACCTAGGTTCGATTCCTAGTGGGGGCATTTAAGAATACTCACCTCCCCACCACGATCATTTTCTTTTCTCCGCGGAGCACATCGCCGTTGTTCCAGTCATGGATTGCGGCAAAGAGTTTTTGCTGGTTGTAGGCGTATGACGCGCCTCGGCGCGTACCCGGATCATTGGTAATGAAAACATCTTTTGTGTCATCAAAACCAATCACAACCAGCATGTGATAAAACGGCCCGGGCGCTTTAAAATAGGGATTTTCAAGCATGCGCCCGGCAGCAGGCACAATCACGGGCCGGCCATTTTTGAGTTCATCCTTCATGTCGGCTTTTGATCGGATCGGCCGCACTGAGATATTCTTGAAACCATAAAGCCTGCGCATAATATCGGCAGTTTCATCAATCGAGGTATCACGGTGGCGCCGGAACGCGATTACTTCATATTGCTCGATAATCTGCATTTCCAGTTCCGCCATCAGAGGAATAATCGGCAGCCCCCAAAGAAAATGCGCCGCCATGACCACGGACGCTTCCTCGCAATAATCCTGCCATGGCTGCGCCCAGTTGCCGGTGGGAGCTTGCACCACGAAAGGAACCGGCAACACAATGCGAGACAAAGCGGGCAGACTCGCATTGGCGGTTTCAACACGCGCGTTTTTAAATACATTCGAATCAGGCGTGGATGACGCCGCAATCATATACCACGCGATCGCAAGAAACCCGCAACCCAACACTATTTCATAAAACGAACGTGCGCTCATATATCTTCCAATGTACTATCATAGTTCGTATATGTCAAAATATGCGCGATCAGCATAATACTGCGCATAATGAGCGGATTCTTCGGGTCATACAGTGTCCGGGTTGCGCTAAAATCCGATCTGTGCTATAGTCTATGTATATGGCACTCAAAGCAAAAGAAAAGGTAAAAATCATAGAAAAGTTCAGGATTCACGACAAAGACACAGGGTCAAGTAATGTGCAGGTCGCCGTGCTGACCAAAGAAATCGAACGGCTCACCGAACACCTGAAGGCAAACCCCAAAGACAACCACTCGCGGCGCGGGTTGTTGGGCATGGTATCGCAGCGCAAAAAGTTTCTTGATTATCTCAAAGGAACCAATGTGCGCAAATACAACAACGTCATCAAAAAGCTCGGGCTAAAGAGGTAACAAAACACACAACACCTGACACGATGTATAAGAAAAACCAACTCTTGCATCGTGCTATGTGATTCGTGTTTCGTGATTTTGAGCGTCATCAAACACAAGGCACAGCGCGTCGCGGTACTCATAGACGTGCAAAACATGTACCACTCGGCAAAGAACCTCCACAATGCGCGGGTAAACTTTAAAGAGATCGTCAAAAGCGGCGTAGCAGGCAGGGAATTGGTACGGGCGATCGGCTATGTGATTAAAACCGAAGCCGGCGACGAGAAGTCGTTTCTTGAGGCTCTTATCAAAATGGGCATTGAAACGCGCGTCAAAGATTTGCAGATATTTTCCGGAGGCGCTAAAAAAGCGGACTGGGACGTGGGCATGGCCATAGATGCGGTGCGCCTCGCACACAACGGATTCGTGAACGCAATCGTGCTGGTGACCGGCGACGGAGATTTTATCCCGCTTGTGGAATACCTGCAGGCAAACGGAATTCAGGCCGAAGTTATGTCGTTTGCCCGCTCCACCTCGCAAAAATTGCAGGAGGCAGCCGATGACTTTATTGACCTCGGCGCAGAGCCAAAAAAATATCTGATCAGGATGAGGTAATCCATACATGGATCAAAAGGATTTATAGATTATACAAAAACAATAGGATAAAATAGAGAGCAGTATCTCGTGTGCAAAAGAAGATAAAAAAGACGATACTTCATTCATTCTTCATTACGAACCAAGATTCGCCGTGAGAAATGAATTCAGTATCGCACCATCTCTTTTTTGCCGCGTCACTGCCTACAGTGTACTGATATGGAATCACATACATACTCGAAGGTTATTGAGGGGAAGACGCTTCATGTTGAGTTAACTAATTGGGCGGAGCAGGCCAACGGATCCGCGATTGTTCGCATGGGCGATACCATGATTTTGGCAACGGCGGTCATGAGCCCGAACCCGCGCGAGGGAGGGGACTGGTTTCCCCTTATGGTGGACTACGAAGAAAAATTTTATGCGGCTGGAAAAATACTCGGCTCGCGGTTTGTGAAGCGCGAAACCAGGCCGTCCGAAGACGCAGTCTTGACTTCGCGTCTCATTGACCGCTCCATCCGGCCCCGTTTTGATATGCGCATGCGCAACGACGTGCAGATCATCGTAACCGTACTTTCCATTGACGACGAACATGATCCTGACGTGCTGGCGCTCTTTGCCGCATCATTGGCGCTTTCGCTTTCCAATATTCCGTGGGACGGACCCACGGCCGGGGCGCGCGTCGGCATTATAGACGGCAAATTCGTATTAAATCCCACCTATCAGGAGCGCGAAAAAGCCGCGTTGGATGTTATTTTCTCCGGCACCGCTGACCGCATCAATATGCTTGAGGCCGGGGCCACAGAAGTGACCGAGGACCAGTTTGCCGAGGCCATAGAATTCGGCTACCGCTCAATTCAGGAGCTAACCGCATTTCAGAAAGAAATTTGCAGCCACCATACAAAAGAGAAATTAGTCGTGCCGCTTTCAACGCCATCACAAGAATTGATTGAGCTTTTTGAAAAAGAATTCAGCACTGCTGTCGAGAATGCGGTCTATCAGGCAAACAGACATGCGGCGCATGAATCAACCGATGCGGTGCGCAAAGCTTGGCTGAAACGGGCGCAGGAAGCGTTTCCAGATTCGTTCCACAAGGGAACTGCGGATTATCTCATGGAAGAAAAAGTAAATGACATCGTGCACGAGCGCATTATCAAAAAAAATGAGCGCCCGGACGGACGGAAGCCGGAGGAATTGCGGGCGCTGCGCGCATCTGCCGGATTGCTGCCGCGCACGCACGGCTCCGGACTCTTTATGCGGGGAGAGACGCATGTGCTGTCGCTGCTCACGCTTGGCGCGCCCGGCGACCAGCAAATCGTGGAAGGCATGGAAACCCGCACCAAGAAAAGATTTCTGCATCACTATAATTTTCCGCCGTTTTCAACCGGCGAGGTCAAACCCATGCGAGGCCCGGGCCGGCGCGAGATAGGACATGGCGCGCTCGCGGGACGCGCATTGGCGCCATTGATCCCTCCTGCAGACGAATTTCCCTACACGATCCGGCTGGTTTCCGAAGTGCTTTCCTCAAACGGTTCATCTTCCATGGCTTCAGTCTGCGGATCTTCGCTGGCGCTCATGGATGCCGGAGTACCTATCAAAAAACATGCGGCTGGTGCGGCAATGGGGCTGATGATGAACGAGACCGGAGAATATAAAGTGCTCACCGACATCCAGGGACCTGAAGACCACTTTGGCGATATGGATTTTAAAGTTGCCGGTACGCGCGACGGTATTACAGCCGTACAAATGGACGTAAAAATCGAAGGTATTACGATCGAGATTCTTCGCGATGCATTAGCGCATGCATATCGGACACGATTGCAGATATTGGACATCATGGAATCGGTCATATCGGAGCCGCGCGAGAATTTGAGCGAGTGGGCACCGCGCATTATCACGCTCAAGATCAACCCGGAAAAGATCGGAGCTTTGATCGGACCCGGCGGCAAGATCATCAACGAAATCATTGCCAAAACCGGCGTGCAGATTGATATTGAAGAGGACGGCACTGTTTTTGTCACATCCGAGAAAGAGCAGGGCATGGCAGAAGCGCTTGAACTTATCAAAAAAGTTACGCGCGAACTCAAACCGGGCGAATTAGTAGAAGGCAAGGTCACCCGCTTGCTTGATTTCGGAGCATTTGTCGAGATCGGACCGCGGCAGGAGGGGCTTATCCATATTTCCGAACTTGCTCCATGGCACGTGGAGCGCGTAACGGACATTCTCAATATGGGCGATACCACACAGGCAATGATAAAAAATATAGATGACCAGGGACGCATAAATCTTTCTCTCAAAGACGTACCCGGGCGATACTCCGAAGCGGACATCGCCGCCGCCCGCCAGCGCCAGGGTGATCCGCCAGCTGGCGGAGCCCGAGGCGACGACCGGCGTAGCCGGGGCCCGCGAAATTACGATAGGAGAAGATAATAGCGCGCACGAATGGTAAGGGTATAAAACGAGGCATATACGTTAGGCAATTTTTTGTTTTCGTTCTATACTGAGAGAGTAATCTGTGATGTGCCTCTATGCCTGACCAAGTACCTCTTTCATCTCCGGCATCCGCTCCTCCTCCTGTCTCCGACAAAGGAGCATCGGACCAAAAACCGTCGTCTCTTGCAATCCGGACAATGAGTTCGGATATTGACGCGCTGCTCAAAACAGGCACACCGAGCATTTCACAAATCATTACCAAGGACGCTGCAACACCTGCAGTAAGCCAACGACAGATTCCCAGCACAACTCCCCCTATGCCACCGCGCAATAAGGGGCCTATCATAATCATTATCGGCATTATTCTCATTGCCGGGCTTATTGGAGGGGGAGTCTGGTATCTCTTACCCACAACCCCGACATCTCCTACTCCTACAGTACCGTCAGGACAGGGAGTCGACACTCCGCCCGGAGCAGGCACTCCGCAAACTCCGCCAGTACCTCTGCTTGGTCCGCCTCCGGCTGCGCTTTTCAATACCGATGCCTCACGGACTATTACGATTCCGGACAATGACCGATCTGTTTTTCTCAAACTGGTTACCGACACGCTCCAAGAGCCGGAGCGCACAGGCACAGTTAAGCGCATCCTGATCAAACTGCAGCCAACACGCACAGACGGGAAAGGCCAGCCTGAACATTATGCCAGCATCACAGAATTCTTTGATCTTTGGCATATTGCTCCGTCGCAGAGCTTTTTCCAGCATCTTGAACCGTCCTTTACATTCTTTGTGTATTACGGACAAGACGGCCCGCGCATCGGTTTTGCCGCAAAAACACGAGACCAAAATCGCACTCTAAGCGACATCTTCTTTTGGGAACAGTCGCTGGTTAACGATCTGGCGCCATTTTTCTTTCAAGAACAAATTAGACAGCCGGATCCGCCGCTTTTTGAAGATCGTACGTTTTCCAATACGGACTGGCGATATATCAAGCTTTCAAGCCAAAAAGACATCGGTGTCGGTTATATGATTTTTCAGGCAGATCATCTGGTACTATTTACCACAAGCAAGGGATCAATGGAGAGCATCATTAAAACATTGTACGGAACATAATTAATAGTGCGGAGGTGAGTCATGGCATGACATATACCAAAAATTTATACCTATCGGAAATTATTTTATGTAATTCTTTGACGAATATCCTCACATCAGGTAGAGTACCCATATGGACCAACAAACTCTTGCACAACTGCAAGCGCAGCTTCACGCCGAACACGACCGCATTCTGGCTGAATTAAAATCAATCGCAACTCCGAGTACGGACGCGCCCGGACAATGGGATGCCATATACCCAAAATTTGAAACCCAGGAAACCGGGTCAGAAGCGGATCGGGACGACGAGGAAGACGAGGTGGAGGAATACGAAGAGCGAGTCGGCGCCAAATCCAGTCTTGCCTCACAGTTGCTTGCGATCACGCACGCACTTGAGCGCATCAACAACAAAACATACGGCACATGCAAAACATGCCGCAATCCCATCCCGCTTGAGCGTCTTCAAGCCAATCCTGCGGCAGAATATGACATTGAGCACGAACCAAAATAAAACTCCCAAGATCGGGAGTTTTATTTTCGTACCTGTGGATAACTTTTGTTTTGCATAAATATGTATTACGGAATATACTGAAATAAATTATACGTTTCTCCTAATCGGTTTTCCGGCAGGGAGTTATTGTGTTATAAACAAAATAACTTTTTGCACGAAAACATATCTCAATGAAGAGATCTTTACATCAGCGATGGTCAAGCATTGCCGTCAATGTGGCGCTTGCGGCACTTGTGGTCGGGCCGGTATACGCGGCAAGCAGCATCGGAACAAACCTTAGCACCGGCGGCACTCTGACCGTAACTGGCGCATCTACGCTTACCGGAGCAGTCACCGCAACCGGAGGCGTTGCTTCGGGAGCCAATGTCACGGTTCCTGCCGCCTATGCTCTTGATGTCGCATCGGCAGGCGTACTCAATATCGGCACCACGACTGCCACTACTATTAACATAGGCAGATCGGGTCAGGTCACTGCTCTCGCAGGGAATGCCACCATAGCCGGTACTCTTGGCGTAACCGGCGCATCTACGCTTACCGGTTTGACCTCTATGATACAGGCATCATCAACACGGTTTTCCGTTTTTGACACGGCCTACTTCGGAGGCACCGCAACATCCAGCTTTACTTCCGGCGGGGTACTCACCCTGCAAAACGGGGAGACAATCTCCAACGCCACAGACGGCACAGTTACTATCACCGCGGCCACTACCACGCTTTCCGCACGGGGGATCTTTACAACCGGCTATGTTTCCCAGGCTTCTTCCACTGTGGTCGGCGACTTGACGGTTACCGGCACGTTTAGCCCGACCCAGACTACGGCAACAACCTTTGCTGTTGGCGGCGGATACGGCGATACTGGCGCCACCATAGCCGCAACAGGCAACATTGACACCAACGGCATCTTAAGTCTCACCGGCGGAACCTTTAATCTTGGCACCGGATCTGCCACGTCTACTTTTACCTCGGCATCAGGACTGCTTGGCATCGGCTCCACCACTCCGCGCCAGATTCTGTCAGTACAGGGCAATGCGCTGATCTCCGGCGATATCACAAGCGTTGCAAATATCACGGCAACAGGTACGCTCACGGTTTCAGCAACTACAACACAGGCAGCTTTAGTAAACGGACTTGGCGTTGTCGGAGCTCCTTCATTCACGTTCAGCGGCGATCTTGACAATGGCATCTGGTCTTCCGCTGCGGACACGATCAACTTCTCAACCGGCGGATCGGAACGCGTACGAATTGATTCAAACGGACGGTTGGGAGTCGGCACTACTACGCCAGGCACTCCATTGGGTGTAACCGGCGCAGCCGTGATAACCGGAAGAGTCACAAGCCCAAGCTTTGAAGCCACATCCACCACGGCAACCACTACGCTTTCCACCGGAGGCCTTGCAGTTGGCACCAACCATTTTGTAGTGCAACAGAATTCAGGCAATGTGGGAATCGGCAACAGCGTTCCTAACACCACATTTGAAGTAGTAGGCACCGCAAGCACCACTAATCTGATTGTCGGCGGCAATGGGACCAGTCTGGCAGGCATCGTAGCGGGATACTGTACGTTTGCAGATGTCTCCAGCTTTACCGCATCCACCACCAAATTTGCGGACTGCACCACCACGCCAACCGGCGCATTGAGCACCAGCCATCGGGTATTCGTACAGGCAACCAGCTCTATGGAAACCATGTATGTGATCCAGGCAGCCTCATCAACCGGCATAAGCACGATCAACCTTCGCATCCTGAATACCGGTCTGGACGGATCCGGAGACACTACGCTTTCCGGAACATCAATCAACTTCTGGGCATTCAAATAATGTAATGCAGCAATTGTCTTGGACAACTCCTAATATCCTCATATTATGTCTATAAAACAAACTGCATCTATCGCGCTTCTCGCCGCTTTTACTTTCACGCCAATTGCCGCTCTTGCCGCAACCGTGACTGTGGCGGATGACTCAACCATTATTTTGCCAAGCGACGGCAGCATCTATACGATCTCTTCCGGGAGCACATTTGACTCCCTCACGGTTAACACCAGTTCTTTTATCTTTGACATGTCAACCGGAGAAACCGTAACGATAACTTCCGCCGACAAAAAAACACTTACCACCAACCCGGCTACGACCGCAACCTGCGGATCAAACCAATCAAGCGTGGTACTGACCGTTCCCTCAACAATTTCCTCGCAAACTGTCGAGGTAACGCCAAGCGGCACGTGCTCTTCCACTTCCAACGCCAGTTCCAACACCAGCGGCGGAGGAACTATCATTCCAAGCACGCCGCCGGCATCAAGCGGTGGAGGATCTCCTCCGCCTCCTCCGGCTCCCGCGCCAACCCCTGCTCCTGCAACCCCTTCATCATCCGCTCCGGGCCAGACACCGGCTCCCAAAGGGGCATCGACCGTGATCCCTGCTTTGGTCCAATCCGTATTCTTCAAAAATCTCTCGCCGGGTGCAAAGGGAGATGAAGTCCGACAGCTTCAGGAATTTCTCAAACAGGATAAAGTGCTGTATCCGGAAGGCATTGCAAACGGGGTATTCGGTCCTGCAACCAAAAGGGCGGTTCAGAGATTCCAGAAAAAATATGGGATTTCTCAAACAGGAACGCTCGGACCCCAGACACGCACAAAAATGATGCAGATATTCGGCTCAACGAGTCAAACTCCGGCCTCAATCTCCGAGACTCCGACACCGGTTACCTTAGTTCAAGGAAACGGCATGTTTGAAAAAGATTTGGCTATAGGAAGCCGCAACGACGATGTACGCCGACTCCAGCAGTTGCTAAGCCAAGACGCAAACATTTACGCAGAAGGTATTGTGAATGGCAACTTTGGTCCCGCAACCCAGCGCGCCATAAAGAAATTCCAGGAGAAATATGAGATCAAACCGGCAAACGGTCGCGCAGGGCCTCTGACCCGCGCGAAATTGCAGGAAGTGTTTGGCGGATCGCAACCTGCCGCACCTGCTCCGGTTCCCGTGCCAACCGCTCCGGTGCCTGTTCCCGCACCATCTGCCAACACCAAAGCCCTTCAAGATCAGCTCACACAACTTCTCAAACAGTTAGAGGAGTTGAAGAAGAAATAACAAGCACACTCCGTTTTTCCTGAAAAATCCCCTATGCTGATCGGGGATTTTTCTTTTGCAACATCATAAGATTATCTGTTAGTATACAAGACATATGTCGGTTACCATC
Organism: Candidatus Sungiibacteriota bacterium; assembly: GCA_016206285.1. Taxonomy (GTDB): domain Bacteria; phylum Patescibacteriota; class Minisyncoccia; order Sungbacterales; family HO2-52-23; genus JACQRW01. The sequence continues at coordinate 2,564 of JACQRW010000003.1, read as the reverse complement.
CACTCCGCTCAAGTTGTCGGGCTCGACGCAAAGATCATTGCGGTTGAGATGGATATTACCCCGGGGCTCCATATATTTACCATTGTCGGGCTTGCAGACAAAGAAGTGCAGGAGTCGCGCGAGCGCATCACCGCCGCAATCCAAAATCTCGGAGCGCTCGCTCCGCACAAAAAATCACAGCGCGTTATCGTCAATCTCGCGCCGGCCAACATCAAAAAAGAGGGGCCGGCATTTGATCTGGCTATCGCGCTCGGCTTTCTGCTCGCATCCGGACAGATCATCTTTGATCCCAAAGATACAGTATTTCTGGGAGAGCTTGGCCTGGATGGGGGAGTGCGCAAAATTTCCGGCATTCTTGCATCCGTACTTGCGGCGCGGGATGCCGGGTTTGCGCGCATCATCCTGCCTGCGGGCAACGGCATGGAAGCCTCATTGGTTGGCAATATAGCAATCTACGAAGTGGCAAGTCTGCAGGAAACAGTGGAATTTCTGACCGGACAGAAAAAGATCGAGCCGTTTCCCGAATACTCGTATACGCAGCCGGAACTGCCGGACATGAATGCGGACTACCGCCACATCAAAGGACAGGAAAAAGCAAAACGCAGTCTTGAAATCGCAGCCGCAGGAAATCATAACGCGCTTATGGTGGGGCCGCCGGGCGGCGGGAAAACATTGCTTGCCCGTGCGCTGCCCTCCATCCTGCCGCCGCTCTCATTTGAAGAATCACTGGAGGTCACTAAAATCTACAGCATCAGCGGCAAACTGTCCGATGATGTTCCTTTGGTGCGCGAACGCCCGTTTCGCAACCCGCATCACACTGCATCGTATACCGCAGTGATCGGCGGCGGCACCAGTCCTCGCCCGGGCGAGGCAACACTCGCGCACCGCGGCGTTTTATTTATGGACGAATTTCCGGAGTTTGACCGCCGCGTCATCGAATCGCTCCGCCAGCCGCTTGAGGAGCGCACCATTACGGTTGCCCGCTCGCAGGGTACGCATGTGTTTCCGGCGCAGTTTATGCTCATTGCGGCCATGAACCCCTGCCCGTGCGGCAATTTTGGCAATCCGGCCAAAGACTGCTCGTGTTCGCCAAGCAGCGTGCTGCGCTATAAAAAGAAAATATCCGGCCCCATGCTTGACCGGATTGATATTCACATTGATACGCCGGCAGTGGAATATGACAAGCTGGAGGGCGCAGAAGGGGAGCCGTCTTCAACCATACGCAGCCGCATCGCGCGCGCCCGGCTGCTGCAGCAGGAGCGATTCCGCGATTTTCCGATTGCCACCAACGCCGAAATGGGATTGCGCGAGATCAAGCAGTTTATCCGCGTCAAAGACGATCTCAAGCCCATCCTCAAACTCGCGCACGAGCGCTACCAGCTTTCAGCCCGCGCCTACCACCGCGTCCTTAAAGTCAGCCGCACCATCGCCGACCTTGCCGGATCCCCGGAAATCGAAGCCCCACACCTCACCGAAGCGTTGCAGTACCGGCCAAAAGCAGAGGTATAACAAAAAAAATTTACCACGCACCGAAGTGTGTGGTAAAACTGTCGGTAATTAGGAGAAAATTCTCCTTATTACCTGATTTGTCTCGGCTCGCTCCTTGGAGCTGGCCGCATGACAAATCTATATTCTTTATGTTCTCTTTCTACAATCCTGTCAAGCTAAAGTTATCCACACCTATGCCGTAGCAACATAATATACAGAAAAGTACCTTTATTTATTTGCCAAATTATGGCATCGTGCTATTATGCAAAATATGGAACCAGAGCGGTATGCTTTTATTGATGTCTCAAATACCAAGGGAACCGTAAAAAGTCTTCTTAGTTTTAGTATTGATTGGCAAAAACTTTTACAACTCTTAAAAGGCGAAAAATGGCAATGTCGCGATGTTTTCTACTACGAGGGGAGAATGGAAAATTCCAAAAGTATAAGAAAACACGAAAAACTTACCCAAGCAGGATATCAAGTTCGGGCAAAGACTATTTTTTGCAGAGAAATAAACAGAAAATGGCTAAATTTGTTTGTGTGGATTGCAAAGAAAACAATAGTATTCCTAGAGAACAAGCGGTATTTAAATGCATACGCTGCACCAAAGAAACGATAATGCATTCACAATCTAGTAGTCATCCCAAAGCAAATTTTGATGTTGAACTGACAGTAGACGCATTAGACTATGCTCGACCTAATACAGAGATAATGATTTTCTCCGGAGACGGGGATTTTCGCTATTTGGCAGAAAAATTGATAGCCCGTGGTGCAATCGTTCTATTTATATCAAGCACACAAAATAACTATGCAATTAATAAACGTGTCTCCACACGCCTTAAGAATCTAGTAGCAGAAGAGGAGAAAAGAGCAAGAGATCTAGGGCAGAAGCCAAGAGTCCAATTCTTAGAAATAAATAATTGGCGAAATCTCATACAAAAGGAAAAACTTTCAGAGAATGAAGAAAACGCCGCGAAGCGCGACGTTTCCGAGTGATATAATCATAATATGCTTTTATAAAAATCTTGTCAATAGGCTCTCTTAATCCCCAAATTTTCCTTTATATAAGACAAAAT
>JACQRW010000024.1 GCA_016206285.1 Candidatus Sungiibacteriota bacterium | reverse complement strand
TTTCCATAAAAGCAGTGATTACCAGAAGCGCACGATCATGAAGCTTTGTTTCGATGGGTTCATCGTCAAAAATCAAAAACTGACGCCCATTTGGACGCCAGTCTTTGATATCTTGATGGACTTACAAAGTCCGACTCAAGTTTCCAACATCGAGCCGCCTAAGCCTCCGAAAGGCTCAAAAAGCCTTGCAGTTGCTACGGTTCAAAGTTGGAAATCTGGCGGAGGAGGTGGGATTCGAACCCACGGACGGTTTTAAAGCCGTCACGGCTTAGCAAGCCGCTCGTTTGAACCACTCACGCACTCCTCCATTGGAACGGATACACTATATCACAGATGCATATTTTTTTAAATGTTTCGGATTATGGCTGCCTATGAGCTTGAAGAAGCGCTCTACGTCTTTTTGCGCTTCAATGCGGATTTTGTAATTACCGGCTATCCTGTGTTTTATCCCAAGGATTTTTAGGATGTTGCTGACTGAAGTAAGAAGGGGAATGGATCTGTTAGTAAAATCAATCTTCTTATAGGAATACAGCTTGCCGTTCGATTTATATCTATGACGAAATACCGATCCATCGGTATCTACGAGCCCGCGCAGACATGCTATTTGATATTTTAAATTATCTTTTATCCATTGCGGCATGTCCACTTGTTGTTTGACCTTGTTTCCTATTTTTAGGCCGAGCGCCACGCAGAACTTTACCAGATTGGTTCGAGATATTCTTATGACCACCACGTGCTCATTGGGACGGCGCAGATTACTGGCATCAATCTCGAATAGTTTTTTAACGAGCAAGACGACAAATTTTGAATACTCAAGATCATCTATATAATGAAGAGTGATACTAATTTGATCTTGAGTTATGCCTCCATCGCCAAGGACTATTCCTATAAATTCTGCAAGTTCGGCGCATAGTCTCGGTTTTTTGATGGATCGTGCAATCAGAATTGGATGAGGATGTAATTTTCCTTCGCGGCTCCACCATTCCTTCCATCTTTTGCGTCTTACTTCAGGATCACCGCCAATCCTTCCATATTTTTGGTATACTGCGAGCCCTCCGGCCCGGGCACCTCTGGCTGCATACCAGAAAGGATTTTTGATTGTAGTATTCTTAGGGGCTGGCACTTTTGTTTTCTTAGAGAGACGAGCGAGTGCATCAAAAGACATCGTAAACTTTTCTCGTTTCCAGTCTGCAAGCGTTCGAATATGTACTCCTCCAATTTGAGCAACCTGGCGCCATGAAAGCCCTGATTTTTTCTGTACCTGTAGCAAAAACTGTTTTTGCTTTCCTTTCGGAAAAGAGACTCGCCGCATTTTAGAATTAATCGATTCAGCCATATCTCTATTCTACTTTTTCTATAGATTGTTGGCAAATCTTTTTGTGTATGACCTTTGCATACGCTCATCTATTAAAAACAGCTCTATATTGATATAGAGCTGCGGTTTGGTTAAGGGAAGTATCCATTTCGGTGAGGCCATATTGAGAAACCGTGCGTACGATGGCGGGACTGTGGGACTATTTCAATTTCTCTTAAGCGCCGTGTCTATGTATGTGTTGCGAATGAATTCTTTCCATACGGAACTCTCAACATTTCTGTCTGCTCTCAACCATGTGTTGTAATAATTGAAGTCGCTGGGGGTGAGCGGGACACCGTGTCTTTCCACTAGAGGTCTGATGGTGTATTCGCAGGTGAGCGCCCATGCCTTTGTTTCTTTATCTAATAATACGGAAAGCGGGGGAGGATTTGATCTCGTTCCTAGAATTTTCTCATGTGCGATATGGTCGAGCTCATGCATGATTCCTATTATGACCATGTGTTCAAAAAGCTTTTCCAGATGGGTATGGCCGCTTGCTTGCATGCGGTAATAGGCATCCATAATCGCGGGCATAATAAGGCTTAATTCCGCGCTGCCATCTTTGGAAAGTCCTGCGCCTCCTAAAATAGAGTGGCTTTCCGGAAAGTATGTGGTGATGCGCGCAATAGTAAGTCTGCCATATCGGCGGTTAACCTCTTTGACGAGTTTTTCAAATCTTTCATTTATTTCAGGGATAGCATAGGTATGTTCTATGAGTTTGTTTACAAAATGATCCATGTGGTCTTTCCAAAACTGTCTCATTGCGGTATCCGTATATGGAGAAGGATCAAATTTCTCCGGATCAAATTTCTTCTTTTGGGACGATGACCCCATCAGGTATGCCATAGAGGCTGATACTATAAGGGCGATGGCGATGATAAGTATATGAAGTCCGAAAGTTCTTGATCTTCGCAACTTTTGTCCCGTGTGCTTCACCGGTCGTTTTTTCAAGATGCCCCCTTTCTTTTTGTAAAATTACTCGGTTTGCGTCTCTCAACCTTTTGTTTCTCTATCATTTTTTTCTGTGTTTGTAAAGGATATCTATTGACTTACTTTCGATAATGTAGTATCTTAAACCCATTATGAAATACGATAACCATTCAATATATATGGCAACCGGATGTGCCGGATTTGTCGCGGATACGCGGCAGATTTTGGGCGGGCTTGGTTTGTTTTGCCAGGATGGTTTTTGTGAAGATATAGGATCGTAATATTATTCTATCTTTTAACATAAAGAGCGTCCCGGCAAGGCAGGCCGGGGCGTTTTGGTTTGTCTTGAAGGGGTCGTTTACAAACACGAAAGGAGAAATGCGTGAGAAAAAGAATCGCCCGGAATCCGATTTTCTGGTATTACGCAATTGTGGCGCTTCGCAGTGTGGATTTTATCGGGGCTGCATTGGTTCCGTTCTTTCTTGAGTGGGGGCATATTTCACGGGGTACGATGCAGCTGCTGCAGATGTGGTTCTGGATATGGACAACAATGCTTGATTTGCCGACAGGCGTGCTGGCTGACCGCATACCGAGAAAGTATGCCATTGCAGGCGGATTGTTTTGTTCCGCACTGGGGTTTGCTCTGTATAGTCGTGTGCCGCAGCTTTGGGTTTTTTTGATCGCCGAACTGATACTGGCGTTTGGTATGGCGTTGATTTCCGGCGCTGAAGAAACATGGCTTGCCGGCATATTGCACGATTCGGACATGGGATCTCCCGTAAAAGCCGGTGCTATTGCCGGCAGGGCGAACGTGATATCGTGCGTATCCCGCATGTGTACGGCTCCTCTTGGTACGCTGATCGCGTTGTATTGGGGTCTGAACGCGCCAATACTGTGTGCTGCGGTCCCGGTGTGTATTGCAGGATGCATTGTATTAATGCTTCCCGAACCGGTGCGAAAAAAAAGAAAAGCAACCATTCGCGATGTAGTCCGCACCGGCCTTTCGTTTGTCTGGCATACGCGGGCGTTGAAATTGCTTACCATAAATCTGGCGTTGGTTGAAGTTGCCGGGTACTTCGTAGTATGGCTGTATCAGCCATTGTTGATCAGCAGCAATGTTCCGCTTGCATATTTTGGCATTGCACATGCGATGCTCGCCGGTGCGCAGCTTGTTGTTTCATTGTCTTTTCCGATTTTTGGAAGAATATTCGGGTCGTATGAGCGCTTCGCTAAATATGCTGCCTTACTCACATTTGTTGCATTTGCGGCACCTGTGTTTCACCGGCATATTCTGACCGCTTTATTCTTTGCGGCAGTTGGAGGCGGGTTCGGGCTGACCCGCAGAAGCGCTCTGTTTGGGGTGATCAACGCGTACATACCCCGGCAAAACGATGAAGCAAGCGGGGCGACTATTCGGTCAACTATGTCAACGGTACGGCGGGCAGCAATCGCGGGCTTGAATTTATGCGTGGGGCTACTCGATACCTATCCGCTCCGGCTGACGCTCGGGCTGCTTGCCCTTTTGCCGCTCATCGCGTTTTTGATGCCGCAAAGTTCTGAAAAAAAGAAGTAGCCGTAAAAATGAATTGGACAGCCCGATTGCGAGCTGTCCTTTTTTATAGTCTAGTAATATTGAAATTTACCTTGGGGTTGCTGGCCTTTGCTGGGGGCCGGAGATGGCATGGGTTGGCGGGGAGCCGTACTTGACTCTTTTTTGCTGCCTATCATTACGACATAATGAGCGCCGTCGGGCGTTGAACGGTGCATGTTGATTATAATTTTAAACATGCCGGTCCACCGCGGCGCGATATGGGGAACTATGGCAAGCGGCTTTGTTGTCGTGTCTTTGCCTATGAAGTAGTTATTTTCATCAAAGACTGCTATGTCAATGTCATATGCATCGTCGCATCCGCCGGCAACGATGGTGTATACTTTACCTGTTTCCAAAGTCGCATAGATCTCTATAATGCCGCCTGGTTTTAAGAATCCGTCATCTTTTGTGACAAATTGATAGCCCAATACCTTTAGTGCAACGGCAATGGCCTCTGCAGAATCATTGGCTTGTTCTTTGGTTGCCTGCGCTTTGGGAATGCCGATAAGAAACAGGACAAAAATTGCAAAAAGAGTTTTTCGTAGTATCCATGAAGAGTGCATGCCGCCCTCCTTTTTATGAAAGACCCGTAATTTTTGCCTATTTTATATCTATCTTCAACAATATGTCAATTTTTGCGTATGCCTTGCATTTTTTAAAGAAATTGCTACGATGGCGATAAAGGCTACATTGCACCTTTATAAAGGAGAAAATATATGATCAGACAGCGTTTCATCGGTGCGTTATTGGTAATGGCGCTTTCATGGTTTCCTATAGCGGCATTTGCGGGCGATTCCCACGACCGGCATGTTTTAGTTATCAACCGGACATCGTATACGATGGTACGTTTTCATGCGTCAAATCGCAGTAGGGGTGGCTGGGAAGAAGATATTCTTGGCAACGATGTTTTGAGGCCTGGCTATCAGGTGCGAGTGAATATTGACGATGGTTCCGGATATTGCCGTTATGACTTTCGAGCCGTATTTAACAATGGCCAAGAAATCGTACGGTATGATGTAGATGTCTGTCGGGTTTCAAAATGGACTCTTTTTGATAATCCCCAGTAAATTGTCCTTCTCTTTTTAGTTTTTTTATTAGTTGAGCTGTGCGATACACCATTGCGCGGCTTTTTATTTACTCAGTGAGCAATAAAAAAGCGGCTCTGCATGGAGTACAGGGCCGCGGTTGGGTGAAAGATCGTGCTATGATGATTCTATGAGAGAAAAACTTTCAGGAAGCGTCCAGCCTGTCGGGGTCATATTGGCAAACCATGCAGGCAATGCGTCCCAACCAAGTTTCCTCTTATGGCGTTGGAGAAGGATTTTCAGGCCGGAGAGAATATCGTCTGAAGAAGGAAGGGTCGGTTGTTGCCAAATCTTCCACCGTTCCGCACATAGTACGAGATCTTGCGTGCCGATACGCACCCGACGCCGAAAAGGATATGGAGTATAACATTTGCTGCTCCATTGGTGTATATCGCAGAGGTCAAGAAATGTCTCCCAGTAAGATCCGCGATAATGTGCATCGAGAAAAAGGTGGACACGCGACTCGAACCGCGCCATAGTCTTTTCTTCTTGTGAAATAATGACATGCTGGATTTCAAATGGCAACGTAACTTTTCGCCCCTGATGCATGAAGTTGGTCGTAAAGTGCTGTGGTAACAGTATTTTTTTCGGCAGACAACTGCATGACCCGAATCTCAGTATAATAGGTGTGCCGTCCTTCATACTTTTCTCCCTCTCGATGAAAAGCTGTAAAATATCTACCTGAAACAATAGCATATTTCTTGACTTTTTTCTATCCACAATTGTTTGCGTGGTCGTCAAGTGGTATAATAATCCCATATGCCAATGTATATTTACACGGCTGCGGATCAGAAGGGAAAAACAACGCATGGGGAGCGGGAGGCGGAAAGTGAAAAAGCTCTTGCCGCGGCGCTCAAGGCTGAGGAGTTATTTTTATTGGAGGCAAAAGACAAAGCTGCTGTTTCCGGACGGCGTTTTAATGTGGATATTGGCGCGCTCATTGTGGCTTTGAAAGGGATTTCGATTTTGGATAAGATGTTTTTTTCGCGCAATCTTGCGATCATGGTGTCGGCAGGCTTGCCGCTCACCAAGGCGCTTGAAGTGTCCGGAGACCAGTCGAGCAATAAAAAGTTCCAGCGCATTCTGGCTGATATAAAAAGCTCGGTGGTGCAGGGAAAGCCTTTTGGCGAAGCCCTGCGCCCGCATCAGGATGTTTTTGGCGAGCTGTATATCAATATGATCGAGGTGGGGGAGGCTACGGGCAAGCTGGCACTCGTGCTCAAACTGCTTGCCAACCAGATGAAGAAAGATTATGACCTGCGAAAGCGGGTGCGCGGAGCCATGACCTATCCGATTATTATTTTAACGGTGCTTTGTCTGATCGGCACGCTCATGATGCTCTATGTGGTGCCGTCGCTCGCGCAAACGATCAAGGAACTGAACGTGGAGCTGCCCTTGAGCACGCGGATCATTATTTTTATCAGCGATTTTGTAGTGTATCGCTGGATATGGCTGCTTGGGGGAATTGCGATAATCGGGGTTTTATTTTGGCGGATGCTCAAGAGTACTGCCGGGCATGAAGTTTTTGACCGCGTGGTTTTGAAGCTGCCGATATTCGGGGCGCTTGTCCAAAAATACAATATTGCCCGGTTTTGCCGGACGCTCTCGTACTTGATTACCTCCGGAGTGCCGATCGTAAAGTCTCTTGAGATTACCTCGTCGGTACTGGGAAATTCGCTCTTTCGGACTGCGGTGCATGAAGCATCCGCGGAAATACAAAAAGGAACCGAATTGCATACGATTTTGGTAAAATACCCGCAGCTTTTTCAGCCCATGGTGATTCAGATGATCAGTGTCGGCGAGCAGACCGGCAAAATATCGGAAATGATGCTGCGGCTTGCACTGTTTTTTGAAGAAGATGTGACCGCCACCACCAAAAACCTTTCCACGATCATCGAGCCGCTGCTTATGGTCGTGATCGGCATTGCCGTTGGGTTTTTTGCGGTTGCGATGCTGCAGCCGATTTATGGCAGCCTAAACAACATATGAAAGAATTTTCATTTTTGGCACATTTCTTTGTTGCGGGTTCCGCTCCTCGACGGCGTAGGGAATCCTACGCCTTACTTCGGTGCTCACCCGCGCCTCGAACTGCGCTCAAATCTGAAAATTCTTCGGGAAACACAGGGTTTACTTTTATTGAAATCATAATTGTTGCCGGGATCGCGACTTTGCTGGCTGGCATGGTGCTCGCATCTTTTATCAATTCGCGCAATACCCACGATCTGACGACATCGCGGGAGAGCGTGATCTCTTTCTTGCGCACGGCGCAGGCGCGTACCCTTGCCGGAGAGGACGGGTCTGTCTGGGGCGTTCATCTGGAACAGACGCAGGCAATTCTTTTTCGGGGAAGCTCGTATGCGTCGGCCACCTACACGCAGGCGTTCTTGCTTCCACAGACTGTTCAGATTGCGGCGATTTCACTCACCGGCGGCGGTGCTGATGTGGTATTTAAACAATTGAGCGGCGAGACCGATCAGGACGGCTCTTTTACTATGCAGGTTCCAGGATCTGCGGCATTGTCCGGCAGCGTAGTAATAGAAAAAACCGGCAAGGTGTATGAATCGCAGCCCGCAGCAACGCCGTCCAACAGCAGGGTATTTGATACGCGCCACCGCTCGTATCAACTGGGCTGGAGCATTCAGGATTCAGCCAACCTGAAACTTACGTTTTCGGATCCGCCCGGCACAGATACGGTAGTGACCATTCCCATGGCCGGCTACTTTGACGGCGGCAAAACAAAATTCGACTGGTCCGGAACCAACACGATCGGCGGATTTGACCAGGTACTGCGCATACATACCCTGGCGCTTTCCGGTGCCGATACTGCGCTTTCCATAGATCGTGATTGCCGCCTGAATACCAAAAAAGTCAAAATTGAAATTGACGCGAGCTGGATTGCCACCTACGAGGCGGATTGCCGTACGCTTACCGTGGGCTCGTCCGGCGGGACGATAACGGAACCATAGTACATGAAAAACATAAAACATAAAACGAAAAACAAAGACGGGTTCGGCTTGATCGAAATGATCATCGTATGCGGGATCATTGTCATGACCTTTCTCGTATTTATGCGTGCCGAAGTGTCGGCGCTGCGGCTGTTTCGTGCCGGTCAGGAAAATATGGAGGCAGCACTGCTGGCCGGAGAGGCGCTTGAAGCGGTGCGGTCCGTACGGGACGAATCGTGGGTAAACAATATTGCCGTTCTCGATGACACCGGCGCCACCCGCTATTATCCGGTTGTGCAAAACGGAAAATGGCAGTTGACCGCTGCGGCGCAGCCGGCCATCAACGGCACCTATACGCGCTTTGTCACGTTTGCCAAAGTATTCCGCGACAGCCAGGACAAAATTGCCGCATCCGGAACCGCAGATGCCAATACGAGAAAAGTGACCAGCCGTGTTGAGTGGGGGAGCGGAAAAAGTTCCAGTGTTATTTCATATATCACGAATTTTCAGGCATCGCTGGGCGGCGCCGGAGAAACCAAACAGGTTTCGTACGAAAATGCGGGGAACGAATCTAATTTTAGTTTTCCTTCCGGAGACGGCAGCGGCGATTTGACACAGTCTTTTCTTGCTCCGGCGAGTGCCATAAAAGTTTCGCGGATTGATCTGCTGCTCCGGCGCGATGCGGCCGCCGCTCCGTCGGATGTGTATGCCGAACTCCGCGAAAATGCCTTGGGGAACGTGCTTGGCGTCTCCAGCCAGATTACGGGTACCACGATCTCAACCAGTTCCGGCGCATGGGTTGAATTCCGGTTTCAAAATTTTGTTTCTTTGGGCGCAGGCAAAAAATACACTATTCGTTTGCGTGCCAGGCCAAGCGCGGCTGATGCAGGATCAGGCGGCAGCGGCACACTGTATTGGACATACGGTTCTTCAAATCCCTATGCGGGCGGTGTTGCCAGCAGTTCGGTGGGGCATTTTTCCGATCCGGGCTACGGCGGTACTTTATTGAGCAACTATGATTTCGGATTTAAAATATATAGCTCGCCATAATATATGTTAAACACCGAGTGTCGCACATACAGATCGGGAATCAGCATGCTTGAGCTTGTCATTTATGTGGGCATGTTGAGCGTGTTTATGGTGCTCATTATTGCAACACTGATGCGGGTGGTGCGCACGTATGACCGGGTGCGCGCCCAACGCAGCGTGGTTTCAAACGGGCGCTTGGTTATAGAGCAACTCATGCAGCAGATTTCAGGCAGCCAGGCGATTTACAGCCCGACAAGCGTGTTTGGAAGCAATGCGGGGCAATTGAGCATTGTAACACCCGTCGGGGCGTCTTCCGAAGAGACAGTCAACCACATTGATTTCTGGCTCGATAACGGCAGGGTCTGGATGCGCAAAGAGGGAGCGGCCACTACGTCTGTAACTTCGCCGTCGGTGCGCGTCAACCAGATGCGGTTTGACCAGATCAGCCAGGGGCTTGGGCGCGAAGCGGTGGTAATTACGCTGCAGATCACCGGCTTCGCAGATGCGCAGTTCACAGCCTCAAGCACACTGCACGCCGCAGCGGCGCTCCGAGGGACGTATTAACTATAAAATTCAAATGTCAAAATCCAAAATCCAAATTCTTTGGAAATTAGAAATTAAAAATTGGAAATTCCGTTTTCACCGGAAAACGGCCGGTTACGTCGCGTTGACCGCAACGCTGCTGGTAATGATTATTTCGCTCACGATTGTCGGCGGGTTTACGTTTTTTGCCGTACAGGAGGTGCGCACCAATGCCGCTTTCACCAAATCGGTCGAATCACGGTACATTGCGGAAGGCGGCATTGAAGATATGGTCTACCGCGTGGTTTCGGGAAAACAGTATTCGGCAAGCGAAACGCTCGACGTGGGCAACGGCACCACTACGATTACCGTTTCTACAGCCGGCACGCAAAAGACAGTGCGCTCGGCCGGCAAGCGCGATAATTTCCAGCAAAATCTCGAAACCAAGATCACCGTTACAACTGATTCGATCAGTTTTCATTATGGAATTCAGGTTGGGGACGGCGGTCTTGATATTGCGCATAACGAAGGACAGGTTGTCGGAAATGTGTATTCAAACGGCAACGTAACCGGATCGGGAAGCGTGACCGGAGATGTGATTGTTGCCGGCGGTATTTCCGCGACATCAAGTTACTCGTGGGAGATGAGCGATGCGGATCAGGCGTTTGCAACAACTACGGGCAGCCGCGATATCGCGCAGTCTTTTCTTGCCACCTCGACCGGCGCGCTTAATCGGGTTTCGGTGTATATCAAGAAAGCCGGCAATCCCGCCAATGACCTGACGTTACATATCGCCGCTGATAATGGGGGCAAACCGTCAACGGCAAGTCTTGCCAGTGCGACTATCTCCAAAAGCAGCATCGGGGCATCAGAATCTTGGATCAATGTTTCTTTTGAAACGCCGACAAATGTCGTGAGCGGGAATACCTATTGGATTGTGCTTGATTATGGATCAAATTCCGGCACCAACTATTGGATATGGCGTAAGGATACCTCTGATGCGTATAGTAATAATACCGGCAAATACGCGGACGACTGGGATTCGGGCAGTGCTGCATGGAAGAACACAAATGCTGATCTTGATTTCAAAATCTGGATCGGCGGGGTGAGCACAAAAATAGAGGGCATCTCCATCGGTGCATCCGGCGGGACCAGCAAAGGCCGCGCAAATGTTTTTGAAGACGTGACTATCAATGGTGCTTCATGCCCGAATTCCGATTGCATTATAGAAAATCCCATCCGGCAGGAATTTGCCATTACCGACGGTTTGATCCAGGACTGGAAAAACGATGCCGCATGTTCCGGCTGTACCGTGATCAACGGAAATTATACTGTTTCAGGGTCTCAAAGCATTGGTCCGGCAAAAATAACCGGCGACCTGACATTTGAAAACGGCGCAACTTTGACAATTGCGGGAACGCTTTGGGTGCAGGGGGAAATTGATTTTGCAAACAATTGCCACCTTAATCTCGCTTCGGGATACGGTACGCTTTCCGGCGTGGTGGTCGGCGATGATGAAATTGACGTGGCAAACAATTGTACGTTTGGCGGGTCCGGCACTTCGGGAAGTTATGTACTTCTCGTGAGCGCCAAAAACACGCCGTCCAGCCAGGTGATGGATGTGAGCAATAACTCGACCGGCGTCATCTACTTTGCGCCGCACGGGCGCATCCACCTGAGCAACAATGCCACGGCAAAAGAAGTGACTGCCTATGGCATTGATATGGACAAAGCGGTTGTAACGTATGAATCAGGTCTGGCAAACCTGCAGTTTTCCTCCGGACCTGCGGGCGGGTACTCGATTGACGAGTGGCAACAGGTGCCATAATTTGCTACAATAGTCCTATGCGCATCTCACAGTTCATCGAGCAGTATGTCGGTCCAATGGTTCGGCTTCCGATCGCGGGGCTTGATATTTCGGATGTTTCCGTAAAATATCTTGCGTTTGATCCCAAAATAAAAAAAGGCGTACACGGCCTTGCGGCTTCCGGTGAATTTTCCGTGCCGGAGGGGATTATCGTGAAAGGCGAGATTCAAAAAGAAAAAGAAGACGAGCTTTCGCGCATTTTCTCCGAGTGGCGGGCCGGTGAAAAGCGGATTCCCCGGTCGTCGTTTTTTGTCGTATCGCTTCCGGAAGAAAAAAGTTTCTTGCGGGTGATCCAGCTGCCACAAATGAAAGAAGAGGAGGTGGAACACGCGATCCGGTGGGAAATAGAGGCGAATATTCCGCTTGCGTTTGATGAGTTGATTTATGATTATGAGATTATTGTGCCGCCGGATCGCGCAAAACAGACGGATCATCTTGACGTGGCGGTGACGGCTTTTCCAAAATCGCTGATTGAGGGGTATGTCCGGGTGCTTCATCGCGCCGGTCTGTCGCTTGCCGCGCTTGAGCTCGAATCTCAGGCAATTACCCGGTCGGTTGTACCGGATTTTGCCGACAACATCAGCCGCATTATTGTGGATATCGGGCGCACCCGGACCAGTTTTATCGTATGCGTCGGCGGGGCGATCGTTTTTACGACTACGATTGAGCTGGGGGGACAGCTTTTTGAAGAACATCTCGCAAAAGCCTTTCACATAAGTCCGCAGGAGGCGCGCCTGATAAAAATCGAGACCGGGTTGAACCGCAAAGAACGGAATGGTGCCGTATTTGATGCGCTGCTTCCGATTATGGCGGTTCTTGGAGATGAATTAAAACGGGTGGTTGCATATTACAGCCATCATGCCGAACATATGCATGGCGCGTCTGATGCGGTGCAATCCATCATGCTGGTCGGGGGCGATGCCAGTCTCTTTGGCCTTGAAACCTATCTTTCCCAGGCGGTGCGTCTGCCGGTGCGCCTTGCCGATCCGTTGGTTGCCGCGTATCCCCGGCATTTATTTGCGGTGCCGCCGCTTCGCAGAAATGAATCCCTGGCGTTTGCAACCACCATTGGTCTGGCGCTTCGGAGCCTTCGTACTTCATAATAATTTTTTATGCTTACTGCCAATCTTCTTCCGCCGGAAGAAAAAAAAGCCGTTCAGCTTGAAGAATACCGCCGCCTTATTTCTTTTTTCGGTGCACGGGCTGCGGGGATTCTTATGATCGGGTTGATCTTGCTGACTCCTTCATACATCTTTCTCTCCATGGCGCAGAGCAACGTATCGGAACAGGCCTCCGCGGAAGCCATGCTTGCCGAAAAGCTCAACTTACGGGAAGCATTTTCCGATGCCATGCAGACGGGTGTTCTGTTGAAAGAGGCGCGCCTGTTTCTTGACCGCCGCGGATATGCATCACAATCGGTCAAAACATTTTTTGTCAGGTCCGGATCGGTCCGGGTTGAAACACTCTCGATTGCAAGGGGCGGAGATGTTGCCATAAGCGGATTTGCGCAGACACGGGATGACCTTTTACTTTTTCAGAAACAACTTCAAGATTCGCAGATGCTCGAAAGCGTGTCCTTTCCCATTTCCGATATCATCCGCAGCGCCGATATTCACTTTACGATGCGGGGTAAATTAAAAGCAGGACAGGAATTGTAATATCTATGAAATTAAAGCCAATACAAAAACTTTTCGTAACCGGCATATGCGTCATGTCCGCCATAGTCGCCCTTATTGCCGCGTATGTATGGATGTACGGATATGTCGCGAATTCGGCATTCGAACTTCTCCAGTCCGATACGGATATTGCTTCCCGGCGCAAGGAACAGCAGCAGGCCGGAGCACTCAAAACCTTGCTTCGCGAGCATAGCGCCGATTTTGACCGGATACGGGCGCTTGGCATCAGCCGGACAAATCCGGTGGCATTTTTCAAAAAATTTGAGACGCTTGGAGCTGTGACGCGCACCGCAATCGCCATTGATCTGGACAATAGAGAAACTGCCGGCGACATGATGGCTTTTCGTTTTACCATCGAGGGGGCGGAAGAAAATGTCGCAGATGTTCTCAAACTGATGGAGTCAGCCCCATACCAGTTGATAATTGACGATCTGTCGATTCAACGCATTGAGGACTCGCCCAAAGTCCGCTTGCGCATCGGCATACGCGTGAAGGCATTGCCGTAATAGTATGATTTTTTTCACCTCATTCTTTCATCGCGCGTCTCCGGATGCGAAACAGAACCTCTTAGCACGGGCTTTTCGAATCCTGCGGGGACGCAGCGTTGTCATTGGCACATACGCTCTTGCAATGCTCGCCGTGGGCGTGCTGCTTTTTGACGGCCTGGTATTCTATACCGATGTAGTCAAGGTGCGCCAGCCTGTTGCCGGAAGCGAAAAGAAAATAAATCTTTCCGAAAAAGAAATCACAGAAACATTGGGGCTTCTCGATGCCCGCCAAAAAAAATTCGATGATATTTTGAGCGTGTATGAAGAGCCGGGGAGTGCGGCATCGTCAACCAAAGCCCGATAATGCAATTGCCCCCGGAAGGAATCGAACCCTCATCAATGCCTTAGAAGAGCACTGCTCTATCCATTGAGCTACGGGGGCTTAGTTAATTTTCAATTTTCAAACGCATAGAGCAGCTTGCTTTCCAAAAAATTCAACTATCTTCTCTCTAGTGATCTCTTGCTGTTCCCGCGTTGCCAGATTTTTCACCGTAACGACGTTTTTTTCTTTCTCACGGCTGCCACAGATCACCACGTACGGAATTTCTTTCTTAAGCGCGTAATTCAGCTGTCCTTTTAGCATCGAGTCATCGCCCATGTAAAGAGCGGTGTTGATCCCGGCATTGCGCAATTCTTGTGCCATAGAAAGATACTCATCTTTCAGGTTGGCATCCAGTTGCAGAATGAGCACTTGGGTAAGCGTTTGTTTTTTCTTGAGCGTTCCGATTTTTTCCATTGCGGCAAACAGACGGTCAACACCAAACGATACGCCCACCGCCGGGATGTTCTGCCCGGTAAATTGAGAGACGAGTTCATCATATCTTCCGCCGCCGCACACGCTGCCTATTTCAGGCGCATCTGGAAGCGTTACTTCAAAAACCGATCCGGTGTAGTAGGAGAGTCCGCGTACAAGAGTCCGTTCTAATTTAAAAAATTTATTTACCATATCGACATCACACCCCGTGCTTTGGAGAATCATACTTGCAATTTTCCCGTATTCACTAAATCCCTCTCCTTGCAGCGTGGGTTCGAAATCCTCCGTCAGAAACTCTAAAATCTTATCAGCGATCGATCCTGAAAAATTTTTCTCCAGTTCGCCGCGAATCCCGTCTTCTCCGATCTTGTCTTTTTTATCTATAATACGCAGCGCATCCCATAGTTTTTCTTCAGGGAATCCAGCAAATTTAGGAAGCATGTCCAGCATCTTCCGGTTGTTGTAGTTGATGACAAAATTCTCAATGCCGAGATTTTTGAATACGGTATAGATAATGGTTGCAATCTCCGCATCTGCATCGATCAAAGATGATCCTACAATATCCACATCCGCCTGAAGAAATTCGCGGTACCGTCCCTGCTGGGGCCGCTCGCCGCGCCAGACATTGCCGATCTGATAGCGCTTAAAGGGTTTGGGCAGGTCTGGATTGGCCGCCATGAACCGTGCAAGCGGCACGGTCAGATCGAAACGAAGCGAACTGTCCGAAGTTTCCTCCTGTGATCCCTTTACATTAAAGATGATCTTTCCCGAATCTTCCTCGCCTCCGGTCAGCACTTCGGTGCGCTGCACCGACGAGGTCTCCAGCGGATCAAATCCAAAACGCTCGAAGGTCTTTCGAATCGTATCAATCATCGCCTGCTTCGCAATCGCATCCGCGGGCCCGTAATCCCGAAACCCGCTCGGCAGCTCCGGCTTGATGCGGTTAGGTTTTTTGATTTGATCTGACATGAGAAAATAGTATCATTTTATGGCTGATAATTCAATAAATAAAACCCTCTCGTTGCGAGAGGGGGTTATGCTGATGTCGGAATAAAACTAAGAAGAGAAACCGGACGCATCAATGTAACCCTCTTTCGCAAGAGAAGCGTGCATGATGATGTCTGATGTTTTGAGTGATGATAAATTTCATATTGTTATCTGTGCGGGCGCGACATGATTCCCCATGTGCCAAAAATAAGTATCATGGCCAGTATGCCGAGCAAGAATAGGTTCAATGGTGTGAAAAGTTGCTGGACCATATTTCTTGAGTTATTTTTGTAATGAGATTGATATGCCGTAGGTGGCAAACGCAATACCCAACCCGATAAACAACGACAATCCGTTCAAGACATTGGACTGGAGAACAAATCCGAATACCAGCGATCCTATTGAAATATTTCCCAAATCCGCGAATTTTTCGGCCAATACCTCGCGCTGTCTTTCATTTAACTTTCTCATAACGCGTTTCGCTTCTTACTATCTGCATAATATACCCCCTGAAGCTCCTTGTCAAGAGCCGTTTTTCTGCTATACTGTCTAAATATATGGCGGCTATGGTGTAGAGGCAACACAGGAGCTTGTGGAGCTCTTATCACGGGTTCGATTCCCGTTAGCCGCCCACGGTAAACTAAATAATGGGACAACAATTTGTCCGCGTCTTTATGGGAATTCTTTTTGCGCTTGCCGCGTTGTTTTCATGGGGTCTTGGCGATTTTCTGATCCAGCGAAGCGCCAGAAAATTCGGCGACTGGATCGCGCTGTTTTATATAACTGCGTTCGGTTCGATCATCCTGCTTCCTTTTGTCTATCGCGATCTCGCAAGCGCTTTGAACAGCCATACGATCCTGCTTCTTGTTGCAAGCTGCGCCATATTGCTTGCGGCGCTGCTTGATTTCGAAGCCTTAAGAGTGGGCAAAATCTCCGTGATTGAGCCTATTTATGCGCTTGAGATTATCGTTACCGTCGTGTTATCGCTCTACATTATCCGTGAAAGGCTTACCTTGCTTCAGGGTCTGCTGATCGGGTCATCAATGATCGGGATTTTTCTCGTATCCACGAAGTCGTTCCATCATGTTAAAACTATCCATCTCGAAAAAGGCATATGGTACGCGTTGTCCGCGGCTTTGTGCATGGGGGCCGTGAACTTTCTTTTTGGCATCGGCGCGCGGGCGATCAGCCCGCTTATGATCAACTGGTTCACCAGCGCGTTTATTGCGGTTGTCGCTTTTGTTTATTTGATCTCTGCTTCCCGATTGCGGGAAGCCGCTGCCGACTTCAAACAAAATAAAAGATTGATTTTCAACGTGAGTTTCTTTGATAATCTGGCATGGATCATGTTTTCATACGCGACATTGTATATTCCGATTGCGGTTGCCACCAGTATAAGCGAGGGCTATATTGCGCTTGCAAGTTTTCTGGGCTTCTATTTTAACAGGGAGAAGCTCAAATATCATCAAATACTCGGGCTTGTATTGGTCATCATTTCAATCGTAGTGCTTGGCAGTATTACACCAGAATAATTTTTTTCAAAGCAACTTTTTATGAACAAAGAATTACTGCGGCAATTTTTGGTTGATTCAAATAAGGCCGGATACGCTGGCGGGGAGGAGAAGAAGTGGATCAAAGAATCCGACTGGTCAACCACGATTCCTTTCCAA
Source organism: Candidatus Sungiibacteriota bacterium (assembly GCA_016206285.1). Taxonomy (GTDB): domain Bacteria; phylum Patescibacteriota; class Minisyncoccia; order Sungbacterales; family HO2-52-23; genus JACQRW01. Next base: position 53,019 of record JACQRW010000024.1, on the reverse strand, counting down.
AAAGGCGAGTGGAGATCGCACGATAATTTTTTTGGCGGGGAGCCGTATGGCGGAAGGGTAATCGTGTTTCATCAGGATAGGCCGATATGGATGATGGTATATTACGGCCGGGTTGAGAAAGGTGTCGAGACAAATCCTGTATATCAGGTCTTGCGAAACGCGCTCATGCGCATGCCCGAAGACCACCCGTTTCGGGGGCCAAAAGAATATCAGGAAGGGGAATATGCCTACACGAATTCATGGGAAGGAGATATCGAGCAATTTTCCGGCGAGGAAAAAATCACGCAGGGAGGAGCACTGATTTATAAGGCCGACTATCTCGGTGGTCTGGTTGACCGGCGGGAAGGAATATAAAATTTGTGTCAACAAATTTCAGACGATCGTTTCAAAAAGTGTTGACAGTGGTTTATGCGGTTCGTTCCTCGGCAATGAGCGTGAGCATTTTTTCTTCTCCTTTGCGCAATACTGTAACGGAGATGCTGGCACCAAGCGCCGTATTTTCAAGCACGTCCTCGAGAGTTGTCTTGTCCGTGATCCGGGTGTCGTTGAGCGCGAGAATAATGTCGCCTTCCTGTATGCCTGCGCGGTCAGCGGGTGATTTTTCCACAATGGCCGGTCTGTCCGGAGTGCCTTCGCGAAGCACAAATGCGCCGTGTTCTACGGACAGTTTGAACTTTTTCATGAGCATGGGGTTAAGCAGTACATAGCGTACGCCGAGAAACGGCCTCCGGATGCGGCCGTATTTTTTTAATTCTTCCAGATCGTGTTTTGCTTTTGAGATGGGGATCGCGAACCCGATATTTTGCGCGCCGAATACCACTGCGGCGTTGATGCCGATTGCCTCGCCTTTGAGGTTTACGAGCGGGCCGCCGGAATTGCCCGGGTTGATGGCGGCATCGGTCTGGATAAGCCCGCGCAAACGCTCCGAGTGGCCCTCTGAATCCGTAACTGCCGTGATAAAACGGGAAAGGCCGGATACGATGCCGGATGAGACGGTATTCTGAAACTCGCCCAGCGCCGTACCTACGGCAAGCACGGTCTGGCCGAGCTTGATCGCGTTGGAATTGCCGAGCGGGATATAGGGGAAATCTTCTCCCTCGATCTGCAGGATCGCGACATCGTTGAGCGGATCCCGCGCAACCACGCGGGCGCGGTAGGTGTCTTCGGATGAAGTGGTAACGATGTATTCTGCTTCATGGTCGTACACGACGTGCTTGTTGGTAAGCACCAGTCCGGACGGATCAACCAAAAAACCTGATCCGCCGCCGATCTGCACTTTGCCGCTTGGCGTATGCGGAAGCTCGTCTTCGGGAGGGGTTGGCGGGGAAGCGGGGGACGGAGCGTCAAACGTGCTTCCATGCGGCACCATGAGTTCGTGCGGACGCTCGGCTAAAATCTCCTCGTATTCTTTGCCGACCATGATGCTGACCACGCCCGGCATGACATTTTCGATTGTCTTGATAACATGTTCTTCGTAGTTTGTGAAAGCCATGAAAATATGATAGCATAATGTGGAAATTAATGCGAAAGAGCTTGTCCCGCGAAGCTTTAGTGCAATGGCCCTCGTAGCTCAATGGATAGAGCAGATCCGTCCTAAGGATAAGATGCGGGTCCGATTCCTGCCGAGGGCATACTATTATTTCAAACATAATTATCAAAGGTTATGCGTACAAAAAATAACGGTTTTGTCAGTCCGATTCTCGTCATTATTATTGCCCTGCTGGCAATAATCTCTTCCTATCTTCTCATCAAAAGTAATCATATTTTTGAAGTTCTGGAACCTTCGGGAGGCGTTGAATCTCCGGTTCCGGTTCCGGTTCCGGCTCCAAATCCGAATCCCGCTCCCGTGCCGCCTGTTGCCTGTACCCAGGATGCAAAACAATGCCCGGACGGGAGTTATGTGAGCCGCACCGGGCCAAAATGCGAGTTTGCGCCGTGTCCCGCACCCCGGCCGGTGCCTGTGCCGACACCCTCTCCGCATTCGCAGATTATTATAAAAAAAGCGGGAGAGCAGGAAGGGTCTTTTCTTATTCAAAAAATCAATCTCGATACGGTTGAAGGTTTGTGGTATCAGCAATATCCGGTTGCGTACGGAGAGGGCGTGCCGAAAACTTTGCGTATCGGCGATGACATCGGGTATGCCTGTGAGGGCGTATCGGAAAAACTGGTGCGAATTGATTTTGCAAACCAGACGGTCACGTTTGAAAAAACTACGGGCAACCCGCCGATGGGCGGCTGCCCGAGATGTCTGGCTGCAGGCATGCTGATTGATACGCCAAATGGAAAGATCGCGGTGGAAAACATGCGCGAGGGCATGGCGGTATGGACAAGCGATGCATTGGGAAACCGTGTACGCGCGGTTGTACGTGCGGCAGGAAAGACATCCGTACCCGCAACGCATCGCGTGGCGCATCTGGTTTTGGCTGACGGCCGCGAGCTGTTTGTTTCACCCGATCACCCTACTGCGGATGCACGGCTCGTCAAGAGCTTGAAGCAAGGAGATGTGCTTGACGGCGCAGTACTGGTAAAAATCGAACTCTTGCCGTATGATGCCGGATACACATACGACATCCTGTCCTCCGGCGCCACTGGTACCTACTGGGCAAACGAAATTCTGATGGGCAGTACGCTTTTGAAAAGCCAGTTTCGTTAGAGTGTCTTTTTCTCATGAGGCCTCTATCTTGAAATAGAGACTTCATTTGGGCCTATAACTCAATGGCAGAGTGCGCGAATGGCATTCGCGATACCGGGGTTCGACTCCCCGTAGGTCCACCAATTTTTTTATTGCCGTCAAAAAGCCATCTCTCAAAGATGGTTCTTTGTTTGTGCCAACTTGCCAGCGTATTTGTGACATGTTAGGACTGTAACAGTTCATAATATATGCCGGACATAAAAAAGGGGGGATGCGGTGCAAAAGGGGCTGACGATTTTTGCGGGACTGCTTGCATTGATTTCGCTGCTTTTTTACGGGTATGCAATTTTGTATAAAGGAAAGGAGCCGGTCAAGGCATCGTGGATTATCTGGACAATTGTTGATCTTGGTTTTTTCTTCAGTATGTACGAAAAACACGCGGTTAACGGGCAAATCGTAGGAGGAGCTGTCGGCACATGTATTATTTTGATCCTTGCATTGCGATATGGTTCTCTGGCGTGGAAGCCTTTGCATACCTATTGCCTGGCAGTTTCCGTTATCGGCGTTATTTTATGGAAAATCTCTCATGATTCGCTGTATGGTATCTGGGCAAGCCTGATCGCAAACAGTATCGGTTGTTTGCCGACGTTTGATTCGGCATGGCAGCATCCGGAACGCGAAGATAAACTTGCATGGGCGATCGGGTGGTTCGGCAGTCTATGCGCTATAGCCGCAATTCCTCATGTTACGTGGGAAGATGCGGCACAACCGGTCTCGTTTTTTATTACTCAATCAACTGCATTATGCGTTCTTGTTATCCGAACGCATGTTGTTCAGTACCGTATCCTATCTCCATAAAAGCAGCCTCTCTGACACGTTTCAGAGAGGTTTACTGTTGTATAAAGAAGGGTTGTTGCATTTTAAAACCGTTCCTGTATATACTATAGCTATGACAAACAAAACCACAGAAAATAAAAAAGCGGGGAATGGCAAGAAGATATTGATTATTGAAGACGAGGCGGCGCTTTTGCGCACTTTGGGAGATACTTTTCAGGAGGAAGGGTTTGAAGTGCTTGAAGCGCCAACCGGCGAAGCTGGCCTGGAGATGGCGCTTTCGGCGCACCCGGACATTATTTTGCTTGATTTGCTGCTTCCCGGCATTGGCGGCATTGACGTGCTCAAGCGGCTTCGCGACGACGCATGGGGCAGGCACGCGGAAGTGATTTTGCTCACCAATATAGATCGCGATATGAAAGTGCTGGCTGATGCCGTAGAACTTGGCGCATATGAATATCTGGTCAAGTCCCATTGGCAGCTCAGCGATGTGATCCAAAAAGTAAAAGATAAGACGGGCCTCGCGTCTTAGCGCGTTTTGGTACAGCGTTTCGGACACATTGGATAAAAATGCCGCGGGTTTATGTCCGCGGTTGTTCTTTTTGTTTGGTCATCGTGAATGGCAGAAATTAGGTTGATTTTATGATTATTTTGTGTTAGTTTGAACGCGCTATTATGCATTCACGGAGGCGTGGGTGAGTGGTTGAAATCGCCGGTCTCGAAAACCGGTAGGGGAGCAATCCCCTCGGAGGTTCGAATCCTCCCGCCTCCGTCTTCGCCCGCTATAGCGGGCTTCGGCGGACAATGTCCGCAAAATTCCATATTCGAACCGCATATGACCAAAATATATCCAGTGATAGGCATGAGTCCGGGCAATAGCTACTTCAAAGACGAGGTGGTAAAAGAGCTGCTCAAAAAAGTTATTGAGTTTAGAATCAGAATTAATCACCGTTGACTTATAGCTATAAACTGAATAAAATCATCATTACTGCTGTTCCTGCACCGTCTGCATAATATCTGCTCTCGTGACCGGCTCATTTTTTTGCGCTTTGAGAGTGAGTTCAAAAAAGCTTGCGCCGCGGCGGTCTCCGACTGAAGAAAGGAGGTTGGAAAGCCCTGCAAGACTATAAATGAAATTTGGCTGGATAAACAATGCCTTCAGATATTCGTTTGCCGCCGCCTCCGGTTTTCCCATATGCTCAAGGCATCGCGCCATGTTGTGGTGCGTTTGCGGGTAGGTGTCGTTGAGTGAAATTGCTTTTTCATAATGCCCGATGGCAACATCGCATCGGCCCCGCACAGCCTCTTCCATGCCAAGGTCGGTATAGATTCGCGCCGAAGATTGGGTATAGCGCAGTTCATTGGTATAAAACCGTATCGGATCGCCCCACTCGGCATTGCGCATCATGATGCGCGCAATGAAAAGTATCAGGATAACCGGAAACGCCAACAGGGCGATTTTTTTTACGGCTGGCGGCAATTTTTTGGCGAGAAACTCGGCGAGAAAACACAGCGCAAGAATGATCCCGATAATGGGCAGATAAAGCCAATGCTCCAAATACATGGCGTTGACCGGTATGATGCCGCTGACCGGAAGAAGAGCCATAATGAACCACGACAACCCAAGAAAACTGCCGTGCAATACCCCGATATTTTTTTTGAAGATGCCAGCCACTGCCACTATGCCCATGGCGAGCAGTATAAGCATGCCGATGCCGGACTGGATTCCGGCAAGCGAGCCGTAGGCGGCGTAGGGCTTCTCATAGTTTAAGTGCCACGGAAACAGCATCATTTTGAAGTACTCCGGCAAAATATGGATGAATGTCGCAAGCCGGATGTTAATATGCTGCGTGTAGTTGTTGATTTCCGGAGTGAGCCCGACAACGCCGGTAAAGTCCAGAACAGTCAGCCGCGCGTAGACATACACAGAGGCGATGATTGAGAGGATACCGATGAATACGACTGCCGGAAATATGCGCGGCAGGCGGCCTCTTTTGTATTCACATATTGCCAGTGCGGCAAGCAGGCCGAGCGATACGATTTGATTTTCCTTTGAAAACAGTCCGAGAGAAAAAACAGCTGCGCCGAGCAGGAGCCACTGCACATGCTTTTTTGGCGGAATATCTTTGATTGCTTCAAGAAAAATCAAAAGCGTCAGCAATATGGTGGAGGCGGCCAGCGGGTCTGAAAGCCCGGATATATAACTGACGGCTTCGGTGAGAATGGGATGGAGTAAAAACAAAAGCGAGCCGAAAAATGCCGTGCGCCGTTTCAACCCGATTTTGGAGAACAGCACAAATACCAGGCAGCCGTTCAGTGCATGAAACGCCAGCGAGATCAGATGAAAGAAAAAAGGGGTAAGCTCAAAGAGCGAATATAAAATGGCGTAGATGAGCTGCTGGTTGGGGCGGTAGAAATTGTCTCCGATGAGTCCCGATCCTGCAGTCGTATTGCTTGAATAAATCTCGCCGATATTGCCAAGCGAGCGTATCTGAATGTTATTTTGTATGAAGATGTTGTCGTCAAAGACAAAATTTCCGGGCAGGATGGTGCCGTATGCAAAGAGCGTTATGCCGCAGAGAAAAATAAAAACGGTTTTGTTTTTTGCGGTCAGCTTTTTGATATATGCGTGCAAAAACGAAATCATTTTTATAGACTTGTGATGTCTACTGTCCTGGAAGAGGGGATATGTCGCGATAGCCACTATAGTATAAGGTACTTTTCAGCGGGGTGCCAGAGCTGGACGGATCGCGAAAAAGCGTTTACACTGGCTGATATGTCCATGGCGTATCTATTTTTTATTTTATTCGGATTATTGATCGTAAGCTGGGGCATTGGCGCATGGTATATTGCGGCTCTCCAAAAAAAGATAGCCAAGCTGTACGGAGGCGTGGAGCTCGCCGGGGACGATATGCATGCCGAAGTGGTGAGGCGCTTGGGCAGGATTGAGACGCAGCTTGAAGAATTGGAGCCGCGGCTCGCGCGTACAGAAGCCATAGCGGATATGAGCGTGCAGAAAATAGGTTTTGTAAGATTTAACCCGTTTCATGATACGGGCGGAGACAATAGTTTTATTCTGACGCTGCTTGATGCCGAGAATACGGGCGTGATGGTATCTTCGCTCTTTGCGCGCGAAGGCGTGAGAATCTACGGGAAAGCGATTGAACGGGGGCGGTCAAGGCATCAATTGTCGGAAGAAGAGAAAAAGGTGTTGGAGGAAACAATGCAGAAATAATCATGACAGAAAAAGCTGATAGCACAATAACACAAAATACCGTAGCCGTGAGGCCTCCTATCGTAGTGGTCATGGGGCATGTTGACCATGGGAAGACCACGATTCTGGACTGGTATCGCAAGACAAAAGTAGTCGCATCGGAATCCGGCGGGATTACGCAGCATATAGGCGCGTATGAAGTGACGCAAGATGGCCGCGGTATTACGTTTATTGACACGCCCGGGCATGAACTTTTTTCCAAACTTCGTTCACGCGGAGCGCAAGTCGCTGATCTGGCGGTTATTGTGGTTGCCGCTGACGAAGGCGTGAAGCCGCAGACGCGCGAGGCGCTGGCTATTGCGGCAGAAAACAATCTGCCATATGTGGTGGCAATCAATAAGATGGACAAGCCGGAAGCGAATCCGGAGCGCGTAAAGCAGGAGCTTGCCAAGGAAAACGTGCTGGTCGAGTCGTATGGCGGCAAAATTCCGTCTGTAGAGGTGAGCGGACAGACCGGAGCGCATATGGACGATCTGCTCTCGCTGCTGCTTTTGCTTGCCGATGTAAACCATTTTGTCAGCCATCCGGAGAAGCCCGGCCAGGGAGTAGTGCTGGAAACCGAGCGCGACAACCGCCGGGGTATCAGCGCGACTCTTTTGGTGCGCGACGGTACGCTTCTGAAAGGCCATAGTCTCGTAATCGGGAGATCGCTGGAGAGCATAAAAATCTTTGAAAATTTTCTTGGGCAGCCGATTACGGAGGCGGGCCCTTCGTCGCCGGTCAGGATCACAGGTTTGCATGAGACGCCGGCGGTAGGCGATTCATTCCATTCATTTGCAACCAAAGGTGAAGCCGAGCTTTTTATCTCATCGCTTCCCGATGCAGTATCAAGTCCTGAAAAATCTACAGGCGGAGAAAATACTATTGTACACGGCAGGCCAGTCTTTCATCTTATTGTGAAAGCTGACGTATCCGGCTCCAAAGAAGCTCTTGAAGAATCGCTTGCAAAGCTTGACTCGGATATTGTCGGAGTCAAAATTTTGCGGAGCGAAGTGGGAGATATCAATGAGTCCGATGTAAAGCTGGCGCTTGCGACCAAATTGGTCACGATCGTGGGATTCAAGGTGAATATCAATACGACCGCAGCCATGCTTGCCGAGCATGAGCATGTGCGTATTATCCGGGGCGATGTGATTTACGAGATACTGGATGAGGCGCGCAAAAAAATGGAAGAAATCATTCCGCCGCAGATTACGCGCACGTCGCTTGGCAAGGCAAAAATACTGAAAATTTTCAAGAAAGACGGCAATAATCAGGTGATTGGCGGGCGCGTAGAACTTGGGGTGGTTAAAAAAGGCGCCAAGATTGAAATTTCGCGCATGCGGGAAGTGATCGGAACCGGCACCATTGTCCAGCTCCAGCGCAACAAGTCTGATGCGGATACGGTTGAAAAAGGGTCGGAATTTGGCATGTTGATCGAAACTAAAACGCCCATTATCGAGGGTGATATGATCGAAGCGTTTCTTGAAGAAATTACCAGGCAGAAATTAAGTTAAGCCATTATGGCATCCCCGCGCCGCATTGAACAATTGAGCGTATTTTTGAAAGAGGAGGTGAGTAAGATCATTGACCGCGAACTTGAGTTTCCCGAAGGGTGTCTGGTTACGCTTACGCGCATGGTTGTATCAAAAGACAGCCGGTATGCGACTATATTTTTCTCGGTATTGGGCGGCAGTGAGGCTGAAGTTTTGGCGGTGTTTGAAAAAAATATCTATCCGATCCAGCAGATGCTCAACCGGGCCGTCCGTATGCGTCCGGTTCCGCAGATCCGTTTTCTGCCGGATAGCGCCGAAGACCGCCGCGAGCGGGTGGAAAAATCTTTGGCGGAATTAAAACAAAAAGGCGAGTTATAATGGTGCAGTGGCGAAGAAGCTAACGCGACGGTCTGCAAAACCGTTATACGAGGGTGCGAATCCCTCCTGCACCTTGTCCTTAGGCCCCTTTATATGTACCATTACTGTATGGTGGACTTAAAACTAATACAGCCCGGACATTTGTGGTATGTAGTTGGCTTGATAGCTACGGATGGTAATTTGAGTAAAGATAAACGGCATATCAATATTACTGCTAAGGATGAGCACTATCTTACTACTGTAAGAGATGCCTTAGGACTGAAAGTAAAAATCATAAAGAAGACCCGAGGTGGGTCAAAAGAAAAAAATTATGCCTTTCTTCAATTTAGTGATGTTAAATTCTATAATTACCTTTTGCAGATTGGTCTGACAGAAAGGAAATCGCTCACGATTGGAGCACTTAGGGTGCCTCTCGAGTATTTTCCGGATTTTTTTCGAGGAGTAATTGATGGTGACGGCTCGATTCTTACTTGGCGTCATCCTACAAATGGCGGAGAGCAGTGGTCAGTAAAGGTTGTTTCCGGTTCAAGTAGATTTACAGAGTGGCTTCAGGTAAAATGTGCGGAGTGTCTTGGGGTTAGCGGTAAAATTCATACCTATCCGAGAAAAAACAGACGGAATGAATTATATGTCTTAAAGTTTGGCAAAATTGCGGCAAAACTTATTCTCGGGCAATGTTATTATAAAGACTGTTTAGCTTTAGAGAGGAAATTACAGAGTGCAAAGCTATGTTTGCAATCCAGAGTAGGATGGGAAAAATATAAAACAATGATAAGCCCGGGTGCTGTAACTGGTAGCCAGGGCAGACTTAAAATCTGCTGAGGGAAACCTCGTGTGGGTTCGAGTCCCACCCCGGGCATCAATAGACTTCTATAACGAAACAGTATGTCAATAAATACTGAACATTATAATTGCAAATATGTCTTCTGAGGATTGGGTAGATAAAATGAAAAGAAAAGACAATTTCCAACTTGTTCAAATTGACGAAATTGCACTCTTCTTTACAGGTCTGGTTGTATTTTTTTTGTGCAACGCTTTTTTGTTTATTTTTGTCATTTTGATTCTGATGTGGTACTGGTTTAAGATTCGATATTACGAGCGAATGATAGTTTATAAAAAAAGAGATATCTATAATGTTCAATATGATAATATAGAGGGTGTCACACTAGAGTTCTCCGAGGGGAGGACTGCAGAAGCCAGAAGGCCTATGTACTATGATCTTGAACGAATTGAAACTATAAGGAGATTTCTGGTAGAAAAATTTGTTATTGTGAACCTCGTCCTGATAGTCCTTCTAGAACTCCAGAAATGAACGATTTTCCAAACTAAAATCATTCCGACATGTCGGAATGATTTTAGTTGTAGGTTCCTTTCCGGAAAACTACATGGGCATCGAGCTGCTTTCTTTACCCATCATTGCTGCAAGAAGCGCCCACAGGCCGACGGCAATATGGAGTACTGTGTCTGCCGGGTTCTCAAGGTTTGCACCAAGCAGCATAGTGGAAACCGCGGCGCTGTAGACACCCACGACGAGCGCGAGCAGACCTACGAGGATAACCAGCGGCTTTTGCATGCCTGCCGGAAGCACGAATGCGGCAAGGAGCGCCACGACACCAAGTACCAGATGCGCCCAGTTTTCTCCGGCATCAAACCACCAGTTCGGTCCGAAAATGCTTTGCTCCGCTGTCGGGCCGATCACGCCGACCATGCCAAGCACTGCGACAAGCACCAATACCAGACCTCCCAGAATCAAAAATTGTTTTGAGTTCATTTTATATTTTTTGGTCATGAAAATACTTCGACCTTTGGCAGAGTACATAACTTCTCTAGTGCTTTCAGTATACCCGATGCCATGTCAAAAATCATCTGTGGATAACGTATGCGGCCAGGGAGAATCCGCTTCGCTAGAACTCGTCGCTAGTGCTCCTTGAAACCTTGCGGTTTCAAATCTTCCACCACGGAAAAACTCCCGTTTTCCCTACCCCTTTCCCGATTTCGATTGCTGTCCATGCGGCCAGGGAGAATCGAACTCCCGTTTCAACCTTGGCAAGGTCGTGTTCTACCACTAAACCATGGCCGCAAAAACTGTTCACTGTGCCGCGGGTCAGAATTGAACTGACGACACGACGCTCTTCAGGCGTCTGCTCTACCACTGAGCTACCGCGGCATTTTTTCAAAACTACCGGTATTCTACACGGTTTCTTATTTTTTTTCAACTGTGCGGCAGGTACGCGCCAAGATTGACAATATCCTGCTTTTGACCTTAAGTTAAGGCAGCTTCTTTACATGGCATTTTAATGGAAAAGGAGATATGTATGCCGGCACCAATTGATATTGCGCCAATTGATATTTTCGATCTTTTCGATGAGACACGTGCATTCTTTACGCCAATAGTAAGAAAACGGCAAAAGATAATGCTGAAACATGTAACGGGAGACTATTCCTTTCGAATACCAGGATCAAAAAGTGCAGCATTGAAAGAGATGGAAGAGCAAAATTTAGAGAGCAGTGATTCGTCCGTTGACCGATATGTAGGCCAATACTGTATGGTCTATGTGTACTTAAAAGGCGAAGATCAAAAGAGAATAGAAGAAATCAATGGATTGCTGCAAAAGGGTTCTAAAAGGACGCGTCCCTTGCAAATACTGCTTGATTGCGGCATTACCACATGGCAACAGATTGTTGATCTTGAAGAACAACGGAAAATGCGCGAGGAAACATTGCATGCAGCTGAAATGGCGGCGAGTATCATGTTGGTGACAGAGCGCAGGTCCGCGGACGAGCCGCAGCATCCTTGCGAGACAATCGCCGTGGCAGTGCAGACGATTTTGGATGAGACGGTGCGTCTGACAAATCAAGTGACATATTTGGAACAACAGAATGATATGTTGCTTGAACGGGGAGAATATTATATGGAGGAACTTAAGCGGCTTCAATCGAAACTCGAAGCAAAAGATTTCCGTATTCATGAATTGGAATCAACGCAAGAGGATACTGACGCTAAAGCGATTGAAAAAATCGGGCTTGCTTATCCTACACTGTCGACTCGGCTTTTTGCGTGTGCAGAGCAGATTCGCGATTTTGGGAGTAAGCGCAATGCCATCCCCGAGGAATTGCCTCAAAAAGCGATCTGGTGCGGAAATCCCGAAGAACATAACGAGCAAGTCGCCATTGAGGTCAAATATGAATATTATTATTTGAAGTTCTATCGCAATGCAGCGCCGGAAGTCCAAAAGCAAATGGTAAAACAAATCAATTTCTTGTGCCAATACGGATCGCGGCATAATTCTCTAAACACTGAGGTCATGCCCGATCCGCTCTTCAACAGCCCGGCCGACTGTCGATGGAGCCGCATTAGCGACAAAGGACTTCGTTTTACCTGGCGGATGGAAAATCAGATTTTGACTCTTTATGATGCCGGCCGCGAAGAAAATGTCAAGAGAATTTCGCGGACGCATACCAAAATATAGTGAAAACAAAAACCCGCCCGGTATTTCCGCGGCGGGCTATTTATTTGATAAAATTTACTACTGGTGCGCGGGAGAGGACTCGAACCTCCAAGGGGTTGCCCCCGCTACCACCTCAAGGTAGTGCGTCTGCCAATTTCGCCACCCGCGCGCAAGGCACCGACTTATTCGGTCGGCGCTGCTGCCTCAACTTCTTCGTTTGTGATTGACTCTTCCGCCGGCGTTATGGGAGTTTCAAGCCGGAGCGTGCGCATTTTGCGGCGCACCTCGCGAGCCGCCTTGTCGCGGATGTAATAGAGCTTGGCACGTCCCACTTTTGATCGGCGCACAACCTCGATTTTGTCTATGCGGGGGGAGTGGATCGGAAACACGCGCTCCACGCCGATCCCGTCCACTACTTTCCGTACGGTAAGCGTAGCTGAAACGCCTGTTCCGTGTTTTGTCGCGATAACCAGGCCTTCAAAAATACTGATCCGCTCCTTTTCGCCCTCTTTGATTTTTTGATGCACGCGCACCAGGTCGCCGGGCCGCAGTTCTGGCAGATTTGCACGCAAATTGGTTTGTTCAATGGTTGTTGTCATATAAAGATATATATATCATGCAATCAGCTCTTGTGCAAGCCCTTCAATTGCATTCAGGGCAAGTCTGAAATCTTCGGGCGGGTCGGCTTCGAAAAAGAGGCTGCCGGCATCGGGAAAGCTGAAAGTAAGGGACTGGGCGTGGAGAAGCTGGCGACCATTGGGAGTTGGGCAGCACACCTGCTTGCCGCCGTAGATACGATCGCAGGCAATGGGAGTTCCGAGTGCTTTGAGATGCACGCGCAGCTGGTGCATGCGCCCGGTTTTGGGCTTAAGTTCAATCAGGGAATATGTCTGTCCGGTTTTGAGCACCCGGTACTCCGTGTAAGCTTCACGCGCTCCCCGGATTACGGTTGGGCGCCCGGGAGTATCAGCGCCTCGTTTTAATGGGTTTTTTATGAGCCGGCCGATGGGGAACGTGATTATGCCGGTTTTTTGTTTTGGGTTGCCGCAGATAATCGCAAGGTATGTTTTTTGCACTTGCCTAGTCTTGAAAATATTTTTGAGGATTTCAAAACTTTCCTGGGTTCGTGCTATCACCATGATGCCGGACGTATCTTTATCGAGCCGGTGCACGATGCCCGGGCGAATTGTGGAGTCGTCTCCGACTGTGCGGATTTCGGGAAATTGTTGAAGCAGGGAATCAACCAGCGTCTCGCCAAAAACCGAAACACCCCCGTGCACGGCAATGCCCGGGGGTTTGTTAATCACGATCATATGCTGATCGGCGTAGATAATTTCAAGAGGAGTCATTTCCGGATTTGGCCGAAATAATTCTGGCGTACCAGGATCAGGCGGAGCATGCCCTGCGTGATATGGCGGATCACGAGTGCCGCAAGAATAACAATGGCGATGGCCAGCAATTTAGTTACTCCGGTTGCGTGGCTGAATGCGTCAAATCCGAACAGGAAAATGCCAGTCGGGTTCAGAAAAAGCACGTTAAAACCGTTGCCGATCACGCGCTCGACAAAGACCAGCCGCCCGATGCCGTAGAGCAGCAGGGAGAGAAAAATAATCTCGCCGATAAGCACGGGCAGAAGCTTGCGGAAAAGCCATACCCGGTACACGCTTTGCAGAATCTGCCCGTTGAATTTTGTTGCGGTCGAGTCTTGTTCGCCGCGAATCGGCGTTTGAATGGTATTCATAGTATTGTTTTCGTTATCCAATGTCGCTTAATTTTTTAAAAACTTTTTTTGCCCGGAACAGGCGCATTTTCAATGTGGGAATCGAGATATTGTGTTCTTGGGCGATAGTCTGGTACGATTTGTCTTCAAAATAGTACGCTTCGAGTACGCTGCGCAAGTGTTCCGGCACTTTGGCAAGCGTTTCGGCGATTGCGCTTTTTGCATCGGCGCGCTCGTGCAGATGCCGGTCAAACTGTTCTTCAGAGGGCTTCTCGAACACACTCGGGTCTTCGCTTAAAAATTCTCCGCGCTTGAGCTTGCGGTAGTGGGTGATGGCAGTATTGATCGCCACCTTATATGCCCACGATTTGAACTCAATGCCTTCAAGTTTTTGGAACTGGTGCGCATTTTTATAGATTTTTACAAACGCTTCCTGCACGATATCCTCAGCCTCTTCCCGGCCTTTGACTATGCGCAGTGCCGCACGCAGGAGCGGAGACCGATACCGCTCGACCAGCACCTCGAAAAGTGCGGGCTCGTCTTGCGCCGCCCGGAGAATTTCCTCGTCTTTCAGATCGCTCGGATCTTTGTATTCATCGGCTTCATCCAGGTATGACTTCTTCATGAAAAATATGCGTCTGTGGATAGAACGCGGGCATATCGGGTTTTGTCATTCTGTTCCTATTTGGCAAGTTCCGCTTCAATTGCTTTTTTAAACTCTTCAAACGGGAGTGCACCGTTGAAAAATTTGTCATTCACAAACGTGGACGGAGTGCCGTCTACACCCAGCGAACGCCCGAGTTCAAGATCTTTCTGCACTTCGTCACGGTGCGTGCCTGTGTCGAGGCACGCGTTGAATTTTTGCGTATCAAGCTTGAGTATGGCGGCAAAGCCCTTCAGGTTTTCTTTGGAAAACGCTCCCTGGTTTTCTCCCTGTTGATGGCTGAAAACATAATCATGGTATTGCCAAAACGCCTGCTGGTCTTGGGCGCAGCGGCTTGCTTCCGCGGTCATAGTGGATTCAGGTCCGAGGAATGCGAAGTCGCGGTACACGAAACGCACTTTGCCGGTTTTGACGTACTGATCAATGATTTTGGTCCCGCTTTCCCGGAAAAACTTTCCGCAGAACGGACACTGGAAGTCCGCGAACTCGACAATAGTAACGGGCGCATCCGGGTTTCCGAGCGATCGGGAATCATTTTGCGCCTGCTTCAGGAGTTCCGCGTTGTCCACTGCTTTTCCGGTGTTTGCTGCACCGAGCTGCGGTGCCGGCCGCCTGCTCGAATTTGAATACAGTACCGAGCCGCCGATCAGCGCTCCGGCAATAATAATTGCGATGGGAACAAGTAACGGGTTTGGCGTTGGCCGGACTTCCGGGGTTGCCTGCGGTGTTTCATACTGCTGAGCGTTTTGATCTTCCATAGTAATGCCTATGTCATTCCCGACTTGATCGGGAATCCAGGCTTGTCCTCGCCATGCCTACCGGCAGGCAGGCGAAAGCGGGGAACCATACCTCCTGGATTCCCGCTTTCGCGGGAATGACAAAAAATAATTGATCTCCTTATTACTGAAAATTATACCATTGGAATTGACGTTATGTCAAACTGAAACGATGCCAGTTTGTCCCGGTACGCATCAAGTTTTTGTTGTGATTTGATCAATTGCGTGATATGCGCCCGGTCTTTGAATCGGTTGATGAGCACCGCTCCTTTGAGTGCTCCGTCCGCAAGAAAAAGCCGTTCGTATTCATTGGTATCAGGATTGATGCGGACGATAGCGTCGGCAGTCGGAGGATCGCCCATAGGGAGACAGTCTCCGATCATGGTGATCTGAAGGCCAAGATTAGTAATAGAGTAGGATGGAATGTCAGCGAAAGGTTTTCGCGCTCCGGCCATGTTCAGTCCGGCATGCTTGCCCTGCAAAAAGGCGCTGGTCCAGTTGCCGGTTGCGTGCCAGTTTCCGGTGGCCGGGTTCATCATTTCGGCAATGTCTCCGGCTGCATAGATATTTTCCTGATTGGTTTCAAAAAACTCGTTGACGCGTATGCCGGTATCGCCGCGCAATATATTTGCAGCACGCGCAAATTCGAGATTTCGCTCAATGCCGATGCCGACCGCAAGCGCATCGCACGGTATGAGCTGCTGTTTCTTGGTCAAAATGGTAAGGCCGTGTTGGTTATGTTGTATTTTTGCAATCTCGTCGTGTTCATAGAGGGTAATATGGTGCCGCTGAAAATGAGCTCGCATCAGTTCGCCGCCGGTCTCCTCAAGGTACGGCATAAAAAAGTACTCGTCGCGCATGAGCAGTGCGGGCGCTATGTTATTGATAAGGAAAATCTCCAAAAATTCAAGCGAGATAAATGATGAGCCGATCACCAGAGGGTTCCTGACATCGGCGAGGGCGCTAAACAGCCGGTCTGCGTCGTCAATAGTCTGCAGCCGGTAGATTATCGATTCGTCTTCTGGCTTGCCCCATGGCCTGGCGCGTCCGCCGCTTGCGAGCAGAAGTTTTTGGTACCCGAGGGTTGCGCCGTTGTGCAGGGTGACTTCGCGGCGCTTTTCGTCTACGGACGTTACGGTTTCCTGCAGGCGCAATTCGATGCGTGATTCGATAAAATCGTCAATGGTGCGCAGAAACAATTTTTCCCGCGGGATTTTCCGTTTCAGGTATGTCGGCAGCAGCACGCGCGAGTATAGCGGATACGGCTCGTGCGTGACAATGCCGATAGTCGCATCCGGATTTTGCTCGCGGATGGTCTCCGCAGCCGTCACCCCGGCAATGCCTCCACCGATAATAAGATACTGATAGGAATCCATGGCCTGTCATGAGTTAATCGAATGGTGGGCGCTCAAGGGATCGAACCTTGGGCCTTCTCGGTGTAAACGAGACGCTCTACCACTGAGCTAAGCGCCCTCAGAACCTTATGCAGTATAGGTTTTTGCGGTCATACGGTCAATACATGTACGGCAACAGTCTCACTCTTGCCTTTGAGAGCGAGATTGCGTTGTTCTCTGTCACCCGCGTCAATGCCTGCCTGTGACAGTGCGGTATCGCTTACCAAAATCTCTCCGGCAGCCGCAACTGATGCCAGACGTGCGGCTGTGTTGACCGGGTCGCCGAGCGCGGTTAGATCGCGCACGCCATTTTCATCGCCCACTGCTCCGACAAAAGCAATGCCGGTATGCACGCCCGCGCCGATGGGAAGCCATGGTTCTTTGCCCGCGCCATGGCCTGTGCGGCGGAGCAGCTCTTGCGCTGCCTCGATTGCGCGGTTGGCATGGTCTTTGCCCGAAAGCGCCGGTATAAAAAGGCCGATCACCTCATCTCCCACAAATTTGTCCACCAAAGCATCCTGCGCAAGCAGGACATCTACCGCGATCCCATAAAATCTGTTCAATAAATTACGAAACGCCGCAGGGCCAATGCGCTCGGCAAGGGCGGTGGATCCGCGCACATCTGCGAACAAAAACGACAGCTCAATCTCCGCGCCGCCAATCTTAAGCGTGGAAAAGCACGCATTGCAAAAATTCGGGTTCTTGCGCTCCGGCCGCTTACCGAGTAATTGCGAGATGAATTTCCCGGGTATGCCAAATGGCGCGCTGCACCATTTGCACCGCGGGTGGGAGGGGATCAGTCGGAATATTTTTCTTCCGCGTTTGAGTTCTTTATGTTCTCCGGTAAGAAACGCCAGCCACTCATCCTCAATTGTATGGTACGTTGGCATATATATTGTTTCAAATATAGCATATTTTACTCGCGATGCAAAAAGAAAACGCGTCCAGATCACGTCTGGCCGCGTATACAGAAAGAAAATAGGATGGCTATCGTTTCCACGAGCTCATGCGTCCGTGCGCAATATGCCGATATGTCCTACTGGATAGGGGTTTGGAGGCAATCCGTTTTTTCGTTTCTGGGAAAGGCTTGTCGATCAGTATCGCCCTATTTTGGTACAGCATGAGAACGACGATGGAAAGCTGGTATGCCCTTGTGCCTTCAAAAAAATGTTTCATCGCCGGGCCATTCTTGAGCCACGATCTCTGCTCAGATGTTTTCCGTTTTTCTTTTTGCCGTTGCCACGGTCTATCGGATTATGAGTCACCGTGGTGTGGTTGTCCGAAGTTGCGATTACTTGAAGTATAGCCACAGTAAGATGATGTTGAGAAAATAATTTCTGAATCTCTCGCGAGCGGTCATTGGTCTGATAGTCAAGAATCAATTGTGCGGCTGTTGCATCGGTCTTGCCGTCAACCATGATATTCAATTTTTGTGCGACGGCATTGATATCTTTGCGAGTTGCCATCCTTTTTCTCCTTTTTAATGTCAAAAATCCATACTTTATTTGTATGTATCATATATGGCGTAGAAAAAGCAAGAGGTGCGCCCGCGAAGGATCGGACTTCGGGCCTTTCCCATGTCAAGGGAACGCTCTACCACTGAGCTACGGGCGCGGATGAAATTTTTGCGGCTTCGCCATTCGAAGCTTGAGCGAAGGACGGTCCCACCGGGAGTCGAACCCGGCTTCTCACATTGAAAGCGTGATGTCCTAACCGATAGACGATGGGACCAATGTCTCCGAGTATCGTACCAAAAATACCGGAAAATGCAATCCGGTTTGGAATAAAAAAATTGCAAGCACTCTATGTGCCTGCAGAAGTTATGCGCGCCTGATCGGATGAAGCGGCCGAAGAAATGGAGAGAATTTTGGTTTTGGCGCCGGTGTTTGTTCCAACCTCAATAGTGGAGATTGCGGAGGATTGATCTTTGTTTGATCTTTGCGGGTTTTTCCGTGCTTGGGCTGTCTTTTTGCGCCTTGGTGTTTGGCGGAATCTGAAAATTTGATTATTCCGCCTTGAAATTCAGTTATGTTGAGATCGGCGAAATTCTCGCCATATGCGCGAAATGGTATCAAGATACCAATTGCCGCCATAATCAAAAGAGCAAGTATCAAATAAAGAATTTGTCTCATGCTGCTCCTCCTTTTTATAAAAAGTACAATAGATAAATTATACTATAAAAAACCGAATTCCCCAATCTTATTTCAGAGCAATGAAAAAAGAATGCGGCGTGCGCATTCTTTATACTCGTTTTAATATCAATGCGGAGTTGGTACCGCCGAATCCAAAAGCGTCTTTAAGAGCATAATCCGTATGTATCATACGGGGTCTATCGATGATATGGTCAAGCCCCGCGCATTCGGGACCTACATTATCAAGATTGAGCGTAGGATGGGCTTTCCCGTATATAAGGGTCAGTGCGGTAATGATTGTTTCAACCGCTCCGGCTGCGCCGATCAAGTGGCCGATCATAGATTTCGTCGAGCTGGTGGGAATATCTCTTGCAATGCTTCTGCCAAGAGCAAGTTTCAGAGCAATAGTTTCCATTTTGTCGTTCAATGGTGTTCCGGTTCCGTGGGCGTTGATATAGCCGATTTGGTCCGGTATGATGCCGGCATCATTAAGGGCATTGCGGATAGCTTTTGCCGCGTACGTTCCGTCCGGGTCCGGAGCGGTAAGATGATATGCGTCCTGTGCGCAGCCGTATCCGGCGATTTCAGCCAACGGAGTGAGGTGGTGTATTTCTATAAATTTTTCCGATGCAAGCACCATAATACCCGCGCCTTCGCCCATGACAAAACCTTTGCGATCGCGGTCAAACGGCCGCGAGCTTTCTTTGGGGTTGCCATCATATGTTTTCAAGAGCGCCTTCATATTGGCAAATCCTGCAACAGTCAGAGGGGTGATAACCGCATCGCTTGCGCCGGCTATGGCAACCTCCACTTTTCCCCGACGTATTCTTTCCAGTGCCAGTCCCAATACATCAACTCCTGTTGCGCATGCCGATGTCAGTGTTGCACTGTCTCCTTGGCAACCGTAGATTCGTGCAACAGCGGCAGTTGCGGCGTTGAGCATAATACCCGGCACCATAAAAGAACTTACAGAACGCGCTCCTTTTGCACGCATAAGGTCGTGATAATATTCATTCGTGGCTTGTCCTCCGTTGCCGCTTCCGATAAAGACTCCCCAGCGATTTCTGTTTCCATTGGTAATTTCCAATAATCCTGCTTGTTGTACTGCCTCGTCCGCTGCGGCAATGGCAAATTGAGCAAATGGATCAAAGCGCCGTATGTCTTTTTTATCTATCCATTGTTCCGGATCAAAGTCCTTTACTTCTGCGGCAATGCTGTTTTGGAAATAGAGGTCTTCTGTCGGATTGTCATATTCATCTTGAGTCACGCGCCGGTATGAACTAAATGTGTTATACCCGATTCCACTGGCTCCATTGAGAAGATTATTCCACATAATCGGAACTGAATTTCCTACAGGCGTTACTGCTCCCATGCCAATCGCGTATACGCGGATTCGTTCCATTTTATGCTCCTTTTCATTTTTAAAAGGCCAGATTGTCTTTATACATGACATATCCTGCCGATTCAGTCAATTTTTGCTTGTCCTGATTTTGTGCTATTCTTTGATATATGCAATACGAAGCTGTAATCGGCTTGGAGATCCATGCCGAGCTCAATACCAAGACCAAAATGTTCTGCTACTCGCTCAATGACCCGGACGAGCAGCACCCCAATACCAATATCTGCCCCATCTGCATGGGACATCCGGGTACGCTGCCGTTTATCAACGAGGATGCAGTCAAGAAAGTTATTGCCATGGGTCTGGCAATCAACGGAACCATCGGGGAGTTTTCCCAATTTGACCGGAAAAATTATTTTTATCCCGATCTGCCGAAAGGCTATCAAATTTCACAGTATAAGTATCCGATCGTGAGCGGAGGGTATTTGGAGATCACGACGCAAGGAACACATAACAAAGAGCAAGAGAAAAAGAAAATCAGAGTCACCAGAATTCATCTGGAAGAAGATACGGGGCGGCTTAGCCATGACAAGGACGGAAAAACATCATTGGTGGATTTCAATCGTGCGGGCGTGCCGCTTATGGAGCTGGTGACCGAGCCGGATTTCCGCACAGGCGAGGAGGTACGGCAGTTTGGCGAGGCATTGCAGCAGATCGTACGTTATGTGGGCGCATCAGATGCCAATATGGAAAAGGGACAGATGCGCGTGGAGGTAAATATCTCCATGCGGCCGGTGGGGCAGAAAGAATTTGGCACCAAGGTGGAGGTGAAAAACATCAACTCATTCAAATATGCCGCCGATGCCGCTGCATACGAGATGAAGCGGCAAGTCGAGCTGTTGGAGAGGGGAGAGAAGATCGCACAGGAAACCCGCGGGTGGAATGAACACAAAGGCATTTCCGTTTCCCAGCGCTCCAAGGAAGAAGCGCACGACTACCGGTATTTTCCGGAGCCGGATCTGCCGCCGCTGCGTTTGTCCGCCGCGTATGTTGAAGAAATTCGCATCCACTTGCCGGAGTTGCCTGCCGCAAAACAAGAGCGGTTTATGAAAGAGTACGGCATTGAAGGAGATCATGCCCAAATCATCGTACGCGAAAAAGCAATTGGTGATTATTTTGAGGCGGTGGTAAGCGAGGCAATGCAACATGATAAAGAAACTCCTGATGCGCCAAAAAAGAGTCTTATCAAAACCATTGGTGCATTCATGGTAGGAGATTTTATGCGCTTGCTCAAAGAGACGATGGTTCCGGTGAGTGAAGTACTGTTGACACCGGAAAATTTTGCCGAGATCGTTGTTTTGGTATCGGAAAACAAAATCTCAAACACCAATGCAAAAGAGGTCTTCGAAGAATCATTTCGCACCGGCGCGGACCCATCCGAATTCATCAACGAAAAAGGACTCTGGCAGATGTCTGATGCCGGCGATCTTGAAAATATTGTGGCACACATCATTGCCGAAAACCCTCAAGTTGCTGCCGACTACCGCTCCGGCAAAACTACGGTGCTCCAATTCCTCGTCGGCCAGGTCATGAAAGAAACCCGCGGCAAAGCCAATCCTGCATTGGTGCAAGAAATCATGAAGAAACTGTTGGGGTAGTTTTTAAAATATGACAAAGGGCGATAAACAACAAAACAATATTGCTTTTGTTGATGGGCAGAATTTGTATATGAGCATCACAACGGCTGACAAACCGTGGCGTATTGATTTGACGAGGTTTCGGGTGTATTTGCGGCAGAAGTATGGAGTAGAAAAAGCGTACTATTTTCTTGGTTTCGTACAGGAGGATTATCAAGACCTCTATGATGAAATACAGGAAGCGGGGTTCATTTTGAAATTTAGGGAACATAATCCGGCGATGCTTGGCGTCAAGAAGGGAAATGTAGACACTGATATTGTTTTCTCGGTGATGAAAATACTGTATCGAAAAGAGAATTTTGATAAGGTTGTGTTAGTGTCCGGAGACGGTGACTATAAACTGCTCGTTGAGTTCTTGATTGAAGAGAAAAGATTTGAGAAAATTTTATTTCCAGATTTTAAGAGAGCGTCTTCGTTGTATAAGAAGATAACGAGAAAATATTTTGACGGCCTTGACAGAAACGGCGTGAAAGAAAAAATAGCCAAAAGAAAAGGGGGCCTTAGGTAGTTAACCGTTCGGGCCCCTTTTCGTCGTAATAACTACAGGTTAGCAAAAAGCGTAAAGAATGTCAATAGTAAATAACGTGAATAACCATCTGATTTTTATATGAACCCCGAAACCCGCATCTGCCAAAACTGCAAAAGGCCGTTCACTATCGAACCGGAGGACTTTGTGTTTTACGAGAAGATAAACGTGCCGCCGCCTACGTTTTGTCCGGAGTGCAGACTTATTCGTCGGTGTTTGTTTCGCAATGAGCGCGTTTTGTACAGGAAAAGGGATGATATTTCCGGAAAAGAGATATTTTCTTGGGTTTCGCCGCATGTGCCGATAAAAATCTATGAGAAAGATTACTGGTGGTCCGATGCATGGGATCCGATGGACTACGGAAGGAATTATGACTTTTCGCGGCCGTTTTTTGAGCAGTTCAAAGAGTTAATGTATGCGGTTCCATGGGCAAGCAGAAATATTTCGAATGCCATTAACTCCGACTATTCAAATAACGCTTATTATCTTAAAAATTGCTATCTCTGCTTCAGTACCGGCTACTCCGAAGACGCGGCATACGCCATTGATGCCGGGTATTTAAAAAGTACTTTTGACCTGACCACGGGAATGCGCGATGAACTGTGCTATGAAGGGTCTTTTCTATACGACTGCAACCGTGTTTTTTATTCGCATAATCTGGAACAGTGCCATAACGTATGGTTCTCGCGGGATTGCGTCGGATGTTCAGATTGTTTCGGATCTGCGAATCTTCGCAACAAGCAGTATCACATTTTCAACAAGCCGTATACCCGGGAAGCATATGGCGAAGAATTGAAAAGAATTTTCGATCAGGGCTCATATCAGTCGTTCGTGGAGGTAAAAGAACGCGTCGCAAAACACTGGCGCTCGCTGCCCTATAAATATATGTCCGGCTGGCATAATGCCAGCGTGTCTGGAGATTTTGTCTCATACGGAAAAAATGCCAAGTATTGTTATAATGCGACGCAAATTGAGGACTCGCGTTATTGTCAGGGTGTATATTTGGGTGCGACAAAGGACAGCTACGACTATACATTATGGGGCGAGACATCGGAGTTGATGTACGAGGCGTTGCAAACGGGAAATGCGTGTCACAATGTAAAATTCAGCTGGAACTGCTGGTCTTCCGCCCACGACGTGGAATACTCCGTGCATTGTCACTCTTCTCCCAGCTATCTTTTTGGCTGCGTGGGACTTAAAAAGAAGTCCTACTGTATTTTCAACAAACAATACTCAAAAGAGGATTACTTCGCGCTTCGCGAGAAAATCATCCGGCATATGCATGAGATGCCCTATACCGATGCGCGCGGAAACATATATCGCTACGGTGAATTTTTCCCATCCGAGTTTTCGCCGTTTGCGTACAACGAGACGATCGCGGGCGATTTTCTTCCCCGGGAAAAAGACGAAGCACTGGAAAGGGGATATTCCTGGCATGATTCCGAAGCAAGGGGACATGAAGCTACTATTGACGCAAAAGATCTGCCCGATCATATCCGCAATGCCGAAGATTCATTGTTAAAGGAGGTTATCCGATGCGGTTCGTGCGGAGGGGCATATCGGATTATCCAGATGGAATTTGATTTTCTAAAGAACATGTCGCTGCCTTTGCCGCGGCTTTGTGTCGCGTGTCGTCATCGGGAACGCATGAAATGCCGGAATCCGGTTCGGTTTTATTTCCGTCGCTGCCAGTGTGCCGGGGCGCAAAGCGAAAATGGAGCATATCAAAATGAGGGTGCACATCTTCATGGAGTCCAGCCGTGTTCCAATGATTTTGAAACGTCCTATGCTCCCGACCGTCCTGAAATCGTCTACTGCGAATCGTGTTATCAGGAAGAAATCTCATGAATTCCGAAACCAAAATCTGCCAAAACTGCAAAAACTCGTTCACCATCGAGCCGGAGGACTTTGCGTTTTACGAGAAGATAAACGTGCCGCCGCCTACGTTTTGTTTTAATTGCCGGCTCCAACGCCGATTGGCGTTTCGCAACGAGCGGACTTTGTATAAGAAAAAATGCGAAGCACCGGGACATGCCGAAGAATCCATCTCGGTCTTTTCGCCGGACAATCCGCAGCGCACCTATGATCACCAAGCATGGTGGGGAGATGCTTGGAATCCTCTGGATTATGGGAAAGAGATTGACTGGAGCAAGCCGTTTTTTACACAGCTCCAGGAGTTATGGCGCGAGGTGCCGGATATTGCGGTCATGAACATTAACCCCATAAACAGCGAGTATTGCAGTATAACCGAGGGCAATAAAAACTGCTATCTCGTATTCGGGGGCGATTTTAATGAAAACACGCTTTACTCTACCTATGTCTTTAACTGCAAAGAGTGCGTGGATGCCTACTGGGTTTCCAAGAGCGAGTTCAACTATGAGACCGTGGATTGCATTTCGTGTATGCGTTTGAGGTATAGCCGTTACTGCGATGATTGTTATGACAGCGCTTTCTTGTTTAACTGCAAAAACTGCCATGATTGTTTCGGATGCGTGAATTTAAAGAATAAATCCTACTGCTTTTGGAATGAGCAGCTTACAAAAGAGGAGTATCAAAAACGACTCAAGGAAATAAATTCGGGTGATGCGAAGCAAATCACAGAATTGAAACAGAAGTTTGCAAATTTTTCCGTCAATTTTCCGCGCCGTTTTGCCCGCCTGATTCAGACTGCCAACTCCACTGGCGACAATTTGGAACAGGCAAAAAACTGCCGCCAATGTTTTGATGTTTTTGGCGGCGCAGAAGATTGCGCGTACGATGTGCTTGCCTACTCGCGTATCAAAGATTGTTTTGATCTGGATCGGGCGGGCTTGAACACGGAATTGGTATACGAAAGTTCGAGCGTGTACCCGGGCAGCAGAGTTTTTTTCTCCCGATTCGTTTTTAATTCGCATGATATCTACTATTCATATAATTGCCACCATGTGAGCAATCTGTTTGGCTGTATTGGTATGAGAAACAAGCAATACTGCATCCTGAATAAACAATATTCTGAAGTGGAATACAAAGAACTGGTTCCCAGATTGATTCAACATATGCAGGATATGCCCTACGCGGGCACGCAGGGCCGTAGTTACGCCTACGGGGAGTTTTTCCCGATTGAAATCAGCCCGTTTGCCTACAACGAAACATTGGCCCAGGAGGCGTACCCTCTTACCAAAGAAAAAGCATTGGCGCAGGGGTTCTCATGGCGCGATCCGGATCAAAAAACGCATACCCCCACGCTTACATTCGAAGACATTCCGGACGATATCACTAATATAGACGACTCGATTCTGAAAGAAATTATCGAATGCGGGCATAAAGGCCAGTGCGAGGAGCAATGCACCAAAGCTTTTCGCATTATCGCGCCGGAGCTGCAATTTTACCGGCAGATGAAGATACCGGTCCCAAAACTTTGTCCCAGTTGCCGACATTATAGCCGGGTGCGACAGCGTAATCCGGTCCGGCTTTGGTTGCGGAGCTGTCAGTGCGGGGGTTCAAAATCCACAAACGGAGCATATGTCAATGATATAGAACATTTTCATGGTGATATGCCTTGTACCAATGAATTTCAAACCTCCTACTCGCCCGACCGTCCGGAGATCATATACTGTGAGCAGTGTTATCAGAGCGAAGTTGTGTAAAGACAAAAATACCGCGCCCCGTAAGAGGGCGCGGTATTTTGATGTTTTGGAAGATGCTACTGTGCGAGTTCTTTTTCAATATCACCAAGTTCGGCATCAAGACCTTCCAGATTCATACTTTGCACCTCTTGTGCAAGCGCATCTGCTTCTTCTGTCGGGGCCGGGACTGCCGTTGTTTCTTCCGAAGGCAAAGGAGTCGAAGAGCCCGAAGAAAAGAGATAAACGACAATGGCAAGTACGATCACCGCGCCAAGCACAACGATAGTCAAAAGTCGCGATGTTGTTTTTTTCTCCGGGGGCAACTGCGATTGATTTGATTGCATGGTTTCATTCATAAATATGTTGAATTATAGTTACTTTTATTGGCTTGGTGTCGACGTAGGCGCTGGCGCCGGAGGAGCAGAAGTAGTTTTGCCGGCGACTCCTTTCAGTGAACTGATAACTGCTACCAGTGCTTGATGCGCGTTCTTCACTTTGTCAGAAACGATTTTCATTGCCGCACGCACATTCGCGAATGCGGTTTTGGGGTCTTGGCTTGAAGCCGTTTCGGCATATTTTGCTTTGGCAGTGGCAAGTGCGGTTTCGGCATCGGCGATTTTCACGCGAGCTGCCTCAAGTTCCGTACGAATCGCGCTTACATTTTTCCCATTGTCTTCTGCTTGGTCGATTCGCGCCTCAATTTTATCGGCGGACTGATTCAGCCGGTCAATGGCCGATTCAACTTTTTTGACCATCTGGTCAAAAAACCGTTCTATGTTTTCCGCTCGCTTCTCGCCAACATGTTTTTTGAATTCTTCCCTGCGTTTTTTTGTTTCTTGCCGGAACTCTTCGCGTTTTTCTTTGACCTCGGTTTTAAACGTTTGCCGTTTCTCCTTTATTTCAGCGCGGAATGCCTTTTTTTGCTCCACGGTTGTGGTTGCTTCCCGGAAGGTTTTTGCTCTTTCCTGGATTTGCTGGCGCAATGTTTCCGCTTTCTGTCTGATATCGGTTTTGAGTGTTTCGCGCTTTAGCTTGGTTTCTTCGCGAAGCTCCGCTTTTTCCCCCTGCACTTCTTGCCTATTTTCCCGGCGTTTTTCCTGCATTTGCTGCCGCCGTTCCGGTCTTGTTTCGCCCGGAGTTTGCGCCAAAACTGCAATTGGAGCGAGTTGTGCAAGGATCGAAAAACCAGCAATAAAAGATAATGTTTTTTTCATATTCTTATGATTAAGTTATTCGTATAATCTAAGTTTCAGTATACTCCATGTACTGCGCAATGTAAAGCATGATTGTCCACAGCTCTTATAAGTATTTTTAATCCTTGAGTTTGCGAAAATTAACAGGTATCATGCGGTGAGAGGGTGTCATGGTCGCAATACTATACTATGCCGACAGAACAAAAACAATGCCAAAACTGCCAAACTGGCTTTACTATTGAACCGGAGGACTTTGCGTTTTATGAGAAGATCAAAGTGCCGCCGCCCACGTTTTGTCCGGAGTGCCGGTATCAGCGGCGGCTTACGAACCGGAATGAATGGAATTTTTACCGCCGGAAATGCGATCTGTGCGCCAAGGATACCGTCTCTCTGTATAATTCTGAATATCCGGGACCGGTATATTGCCACTCGTGCTGGTGGGGGGATGGGTGGGATCCGTATGCATACGCCCGCGATTTTGATTTTTCGCAGCCGTTCTTTGAACAATTCCATGCATTTCGCCTGAAAGTTCCGCATATTGCAATGGCAAATTGGCATAGCACCAATTCCGAATATACAAATCAATCGGTGAGTAACAAAAACTGCTACATGTGCGTCTCAACGGCATATTCCGAAAACTGCCTCTACGGATACTGGTTGGATAAAACACGCGAATCCGTTGACTGCTATGACATCCTCCAAAGCGAACTACTGTACGAATCCCTTAATAGTATCAATTGCAGTCGTTCCGCGTATCTTGAAGACTGCGCCGACACGACCACAAGTTATTTTTTGAAGGATTGCAGAGGATGCACATCGTGTTTCGGATGCTATGGATTACGGAACAAATCATATTGCTGGAAAAACGAGCAGCTGACGCGCGAAGAATACGAGAAGCGGCTTTCTGAATTTGTATTCAGCCGCGCGAATATACAAAAAGAGAAGATATTGCTCGTGGAGCTTGCGATGAGATACCCGCATAAAAGTTATCACGGCAGAAACACACTTCATTCCGTAGGAGATTACATCCATGACATCAAAAACTCCTTTGCGGTTTTCCACGCCAGTGAGGCGGAGAATCTGCGCTATTGCCAGGACACCAATTATTCAAAAGACAGCATTGACTGCACGGAGGCATGGGTTGAGCTTGGATATGAAAATGAAGGCGTCACGGCGCAAAGTTCTATCGGAGTAACTAAGAGTGTTCAGGTGCTTAACTCGTTTTATTCCGAACTCTGTACCAACAGCCATGATCTTTTCGGCTGTGTTGGACTGAAAAAAGCCGAGTACTGTATCTTCAACAAACAGTATACCAAAGAGGAATATGCAGCACTTCTTGAAAAAATCATCGCACACATGAAAGAGACCAAAGAGTGGGGAGAATTTTTCCCCGCAACCCGTACGTTGTTTGCATACAACGAAACAGTAGCACAGGATTATTTTCCGCTTACAAAAACTGATGTTCTGTCAAAGGGGATGCGGTGGTACGAGCGGCCTGAACGCGGGTATGGCATTACTCTGCGTCCGGAAGACATTCCGGAAACGATTGGAGATACTAATGAAAGCATTCTTGAAAAAGTCATCGGGTGCGTTTCGCAAGATGACCCTGGCGCGAAAGAAAAAAATCTTCATTGTACTACTGCTTTTCGTATTCTGCCGGAGGAGCTGGCATTCTATCGGAAAATGAACATGCCGATACCTGCAAAGTGTCCTGCATGTCGCAGACAAGATCGCATGGCAATGCGCAATCCCCGCAAGCTCTGGCGAGTACATTGCCATTGCTCCGGGCAGAAGAGCGCCAATGGGATATACGCTAACGCAAGCTCCCATGTTCATGGTTTGAATCAATGTCCAAATGAATTTGAGACAAGTTACGCTCCTGAAAGAAAAGAAATCATCTATTGCGAGGAGTGTTACCAGGCAGAAATGGCATGAATAAAGAAACCAAAACCTGCCAGAATTGCAAAAATCCCTTTACCATCGAGCCGGAGGATTTTGCGTTTTACGAGAAGATGCAGGTGCCTGCGCCGACGTGGTGTCCCCAATGTCGGCTGCAGCGGCGGCTTTCGTTTTTGAATTTGATCCACCTCTATCACCGGATATGCGGTCTTTGTAAGCAGCCGTTTATCACCAACTACCATCCTGATGCTCCGTTTGTGGTGTATTGTCCGCAGTGCTGGTGGTCCGACAAGTGGGACGCGAGGGATTATGGCCGGGACTATGACTTTTCCAAGCCGTTTTTCGAGCAGTTTCGCGAGTTATGGAAAAGCGTTCCGCTCATAGGTCTGGCGGTTGATCTTGATACCGCGCAGAACTCGCCCTACAATAATTACGCCGGAAAAGTGAAGGACTCATATCTTCTCTCGCAGACCGACGAAGTGGAAGATTGCGCGTATGGCGTGTATGTGTTTCGCTCAAAGAGCACCTATGATTGTTCGCTCATACAGCAGTGTGATACCTGCTATGACTCCGCGCACATCTATAAGGTGAGTTACGGTACGGGATTGCGCAATCAGGTGTATGAGTCCGCGTATTGTTCGTTTTTGCGGGATTGTCATCATTGCACGGATTGTTTTGCTTCTGCAAATTTGCGAAACAAGCAATATCATATTTTCAATAAGCCTTATTCCAAGGAAAAGTATGCTGAGGAGATGAAAAAATGGGATTTTGGCTCGTATCGCATATACATGGAGGCGAAAAAGGCGGCGGAATCTCATTGGCAGCAGTACCCGCCTAAAGTCCGGTTTGACGAATTCTCGGTGAACTGCACGGGAAATTACGTTCACCAATCCAAAAATTGCAAAGATTGTTATGAGGTGACGCGGGGAGAAGATTCCCGGTATCTTTTCATGGTGCGCGATGTGAAAGATTCATACGATATATCCACTTGGGGAGAAGCCCAGTCTTGCTACGAGGGATTGGTCGGGCGCAACGCGGCAAACATCCGTTTTGGTAATCTCTGTTTTGAGGGAGCGTATGACATGGAGTACACGGTATTAAGCGGCGTGGGATCTTCCAATACCTTTGGGTGTGTCTCGCTTCGCAGCCAGCACTACTGCATTTTGAACAAGCAATATTCGAAAGAGGAATATCATTCGCTTGTCGGGAAAATCAAGGACGAGATGCGCCGCGTTCCCTTTGAGGACCGTGTCGGACGAAAATACTTCTACGGTGAATTTTTTCCCCCGGAATTCAGTCCCCACGGCTACAATGAATCTCTTGCACACAATATGTTTCCGCGTACTGAAGATGAGGCGCGTACGCAAGGTTTTGTATGGACAAAAGAAGAAAAAACCGAACACCATATTGATCGCGACGCCTCCGAGTTGCCGGATCATATCAAAGATGCAGGCGAGCGGATTTTGAAAGAGATTATACGCTGTGCCGAATGCCGACGCGGCTTTCGGATTATTCCCCGGGAGCTGGATTTTTTGAAACGGCGCTCGCTGCCGCTGCCGCGCCGGTGTCCTCTGTGCCGGATCAAGGAAAAATTAAACCTCTGGATGGCGGAATTGAAGAGTGTGCATGGGGTGTGTGAACAATGCGGGGCTTCCGTCGAGTATCCGTCCTCGCTTGCGGGCCAGAAGATTTTATGTGCGAAATGCTATCAAAAAGAACTTGATTGAAAGTAACCTATGAATGCAAAAACGCCCCAATTCGACCAAGCGATTGAGCGATACTTTGCCGGTTTGGAATTGGACGAGCAAGGCGGGCAGTGGCGGACATGCCGGGTTTCCGGAGAAAAGTTTTACATCCGGCCCGAAGATGTCGAATTCTACCGGAAAATACGCGTGCCGCTGCCTACGCTCTCGCCGCTGGAGCGCTGGAGAAAAAAACTTACCTTTGCACCCGGGTATCAATTTTTCAAAGTGAAATCGGCGCATACGGGCAAAGAAATCATATCGGTCTATCCCCGTACTGCCCCTTTTAAAATCTATGAGCACGGCATATGGTTTTCGGACCAGTGGGATCCGCTCTCATACGGGAAAGCGCCGGATTCTGGACAGCCGTTTTTTGGCCAGTTTCGGCTGCTGCAGCGCGAGGTTCCGCGCCCGAATCTGAATAATGATTCTTCAAACGTAAACTCTGAATATACCAACAGCTCCACGCATCTGAAAAATTGCTATGTTGCGTTTGACATGCTGTACGGAGAAGATCTTTACTATGTCGAATGCTGCATGAAAAATAAAAACTGTATGGACTGCTGGGCGTGTATTTCCGCCGATTCATGCTACGGTTCGCATGGGACCACGATGTTCAAATGTTTTTTCTGTTATTGGACGGAAAACAGCATCGAGAGTTATTTTCTCTTTGACTGCAAAAACTGCGAGCATTGCTTTATGTGCTCGAATCTGCGCAACAAAAAATATTGTTTCTACAACCAGCAGCTTTCTCGCGAGGAATATGAAAAGAAATTACGCGAAGTCAATCTGGGAAATTACGAAGAACTGCAAAAGTATCTCAAAGATTTTCAAGAGCTGAAGAAAAACGCGATCAAAAAAAATATCCACGGAGAGCAGTGGGTGAATTCGGTCGGGACATGGATGTTCAATGTCAAAGACTGCTACTTCGTACTTTTCGCGTTCGAGTCTGAACGCGTGTGCTACTCTCTGGGATTTCTGGGCGCGCGCGATTCGTATGATATCCTTGGCGGGGCAAACTTTGAATTATGTTATGAATTTATTTCCGTATCCGCGGAAAACAATTATGGCATCAAATTTTCAAACAACGTCCATAATTCCCGCGACCTGGAATACTGCGATTCGTGCTATAATTGTCACGATTTGTTTGGCTGCGTAGGCTTGCGCAACAAATCATTTTGTATATTCAATAAACAGTATGCGCCGGAGGAATACTGGCGGGTTGTTGATCTGCTCAAGAAAGCCATGCTTGAGAGGGGAGAGTATGGAGAGTTTTTCCCGCCTGCGTTAGCGCCATTTCCGTATAACACCTCTTTGATCACGGCCTATCCCGGATTTGAGGATTTAGAGAAAGCAAAGCGCGACGGCTATTGGGTTGAAAACATCCCGGAGGATGCGTCAGGAGAGACCTCTTTGTCAGTGCTTCGCTCAAGCGAACTTTCGCTTGATATTAAAGATGTGGATGACTCCATTTTGCAAAAAGTCATTCTTGACGTGGAGCATAACAGGAAATTTCGCATCGTGCCTTTTGAACTTGCATTTTATCGAAAATACAATCTGCCGCTTCCGCGCGTGCATCCGTTTGTCCGTATGGCCCAGTGGCGCAAAGACATGGATATGCGGCTGCAATTCTGGGAGGTTGCCTGCGCGAAATGCGGAAAAATCGTGCCTACCATGTACGATCCGGCACTGGGAGAGAAAAACATTTATTGCGAGCAGTGCTATCATGCCAAAGTCGCGTGAATCTTCGTATGAACCAAGAAATCAAACAGTGTCAGAATTGCAAAAAGCCGTTCACCATCAAACCGGAGGACTTTGAGTTTTATGAGAAGATCAAAGTGCCGCCGCCGACGTGGTGTCCGGAGTGCAGGTTTCAGCGCAGGATGATCTGGCGAAACGAGAACATTTTTTATAAGCGGAAATGCGATGCGACCGGAAAAGATATCTTTTCCATGTTTTCTCCCAACGCCCCGGTCAAGGTATATGACCGTGATTACTGGTGGTCGGATCAATGGGATCCCATGCAATACGGCAACGAGTACGATTTTTCACGGCCTTTTTTCGAACAGCTGAAAGAACTCATACAAACCGTCCCGTGGCCGAGCCGGTCTTTTCTCAATAATGTGAGGAGCGAATACTGCATGAACTGCAGCAACTTGAAAGAATGCTACATGCTTTTCGATGCGGACTTCACAGAAAATTCGTCTTACGGCGTTGCTCTCAACCAAGCGAGAAACTGTTTCGATATTTTGTCCGTTGATTTTTGCGAACTTTGTTACGAATGTTTTGACTGCGTAAAATGCTACGGGGTGTTGTATTCGAGCAACTGCGAGGACTGCAATAATGTCGTATTTTGCAAAGATTGCATAAATTGTACCGATTGTTTCGGCTGCGTCGGGTTGCGAAATAAGTCGCATTGCATCTTCAATATGCAGTATTCTCCGGAAGAGTATTCCAAGAAAATTGCTGAATTTGATCTTGGATCGCACCAAAGTCTCCTCGAAGTTAAAAAGAAAGCACGCGAAGCTTTCCAGATGTTTCCGGTGCGCTTCATGCACGGGTCGCACAATCAAAATGTTTCCGGAGACTATGTGTATCATAGCAGGAATGTCCTTGATTCATATATGGTGGCGGACGGAGAGGATAGTCGGTTTTGCTCCTTTATTAAACTTCCTTTCGGGCCCAAAAATTGCTATGATTACGATCTCTTCGGATGGAATGCGGAAAAAATCTATGAGTGCAATAATGTCGGATATAACGCTTCAAACATCAAGTTTTCAGTGCTTGTGTATATTGACAGTTATGATGTCGAATATTCGTTTTCATGCTCGCCATCGGTAAACAATCTGTTTGGATGCGTTGGTCTGCGAAACAAATCATATTGTATTTTGAACAAACAATATAGCAAAGAAGAGTATGAAAAGCTTCTTATAAAGATAAAAGAGCATATGAATGCCATGCCGTATCGCGATGCGAGGGGGCGAGAGTATGCATATGGAGAATTCATTCCGGCCGAGCTTTGTCCCTATGCGTACAATGAATCCGTGGTCCAGGAGTATATGCCGCTCAGCCAAGTTGAAGCTGTGAAAAGAGGATTTTTGTGGCGGGATCCTGCGGTGAAAGATTATCTCACTACGATGTCCTGGCAGGGGCTTCCTGATCATATCAATGATGTGCCTGACTCTCTATTGAAAGAAACGATTCTTTGCGAGAATTGGGACAATAATCAGAAGGAAGCGCAGCAGCATAACTGCACAAAGGCATTTCGCATCACTGCATCGGAACTGGAGTTTTATCGAAATATGAAATTGTCGTTACCGCGCAAATGTTTTTATTGCCGTCATCGTGAACGGACGCTGCAAAGAAGCCCGGTGTTGAAAAAATGGCAACGACAGTGCGCGTGTGATAATCAAGTCTATAAGAATTCATCGGAGCATGCGCATCATATGGGAGAGCGCTGCCCAAACAACTTCCAGACCTCCTATGCTCCCGACAGACCCGAAATCGTCTATTGCGAGACGTGTTATCAAACAGAAATAGTATGAACCTCGAAATCCTTCGACAAGCTACTCTCGGCCCGAGCTCGAGTCGAGGGCAGGACAAGCCCTGCCAGAATTGCAGCAAACCGTTCACCATTGAGCCGGAGGATTTTGCGTTTTACGAGAAGATCAAGGTGCCTGCGCCGACATTTTGCCCCAAATGCCGCAGACAACGGCGGATGGCGTGGCGCAATGATTTTAATTTTTACTCGCGGACATGCGATCTTTGCAAAAAGCAGATCGTGTCGCTGTACGCTCCGGACAAAAGGTTTCCCGTCTATTGTAATAAGTGCTGGTGGTCGGACCAGTGGGATGCGAAAGATTACGCGGCTGACTTTAATTTTTCCCGTCCGTTTTTCGAACAATTTGTTGAACTGCAAAACCGCGTGCCGGCGCTCGCGCTTATTAATGATGACGGCATTGGAAGCGTGAATTGTCAATATACGCATGATTTCTCGTTTGGCAGAAATTGCTATATGGTCTTGTTGGCATGGAAACTCGAAGATAGCTTATACGGCCATGAAGTGATCAAAGCAAAAGAAGTTGTTGACGCAATGAGCAGCTTTGGTGATTGTGAGCTTAGCTATGAAAGCATCTGTACACAGCAGTGTTATCGTTCCACAAATATATACTACTCGTTCAGCGTCAAAGATATGCATTTCTGTTATGACTGCCGCGACTCGTCGGATTGTTTTCTATCTATCGGGTTGCGTCATAAGCGCTTCTACGTAAAAAATAAGCAATACTCGGAAGAAGAGTATAAACGGATCATCGCGGAGTATCGTCTTGATACGCACAACGGCAGAGAACGGGCGAAAAAAGAATTCGGTGAGTTTATTATGAAGTATCCTCGTCGATATGCAAACCTAAAAAATTGCGTTGCCTCGATCGGGGACGATCTTATCAATTCAAAAAATTGTCACTATGTTTTTAATGCGTTCAATGCGGAGGACTCCAAGTACTTCGAGAATGGCGAAGCTTCCAAGGATAGCTATGATATTCTTGTTGCCGGAGAGATTAACCAGTGCTACGAAGCGCTTACGCCGGACCAGTCGTACCGCAATTTTTTTTCGTTCTACTCGTGGAAGAACATGGAAGTGACGTATTGCGACAGCTGTCATTCTTCCAAATATCTGTTTGGCTGCGTCGGTCTGAAGAAGGGCGAGTACTGTATTTTCAACAAGCAGTATTCAAAAGAAGAGTACGAAAAGCTCAAGAACAGGATTATCGAGCACATGAAAACAACCGGAGAGTGGGGAGAATTTTTTCCGGCCCGTCTCTCGCGTTTCGGATACAACGAGACCGTGGCCCAGATGTATCATCCCCTTGCGGAGGAAGATGCGCATGCCAAAGATTTTCAATGGCGCGATTCTTTGCAGCTAACTACGGGGAAAGAAACCATCGCATTATCCGATCTGCCGGACAGTATTCGGAACATTTCCGATTCGATCACGAATGAAATTCTGGTCTGCGGGGCATGTTCGAGAAATTACCGTATTATCCCGCAGGAACTTGCGTTTTACCGTAAAATGTCGCTCCCGATTCCGAGGCGATGTTTCCTGTGCCGCAATGCCGCCCGTCTGGCTTTCCGTAATCCATTTGAACTCTGGCATCGTTTCTGCCAGTGCGCTGGTAAATCGTCTGCAAACGGAGTATACCAGAATCAGACCGGACACGCGCACGGTGATGCTCCCTGCTCCAACGAGTTCCAGACCTCTTATGCTCCCGACAGACCCGAAATCGTCTATTGCGAGCAATGTTATCAAAGCGAGGTCGTTTGAACAAATTTCCGTAACGTGCTATTATATGCGTATGAAAAAGATCAATATTATCTCTATTGTATGGAAAGAGGGCAAGTATTATGTGGCTCAATGTCTGAACGCCGATGTCTCAAGTTTCGGCAAGACCAAATCAGAAGCAATCAAAAATCTTCAGGAAGCATTTGAACTGTATCTCGAAGATGTGCCGCGGAAAATTCAGGAGATACGCTCTCCCTCCATCGTGAAAAAGGCGTTCCAATATGCCTAAATTGTATTCTTCGCAGTATATTGTCAAAGTCCTTGAATTCAGGGGCTTTGTTTTTGTCTCCCAGCGCGGAAGCCACGCGAAGTATCGCCGGAAAGTTGTGGCTGGGATACATACGGTTATCGTTCCGATGAACAAAAGGGAAATTCCGTATGGCACATTTCGGTCAATCGTGAGACAATCGCATTTGCGCGAAGAAGACTTTGAAAATATATGAATCAAGAAACCCGCACCTGTCAAAACTGCAGCCAGCCGTTCACTATTAAACCGGAGGATTTTGCATTTTACGAGAAGATCAAGGTGCCTGCGCCGACGTGGTGTCCGGAGTGCCGGATGATTCGGAGAATGCTGTTTGAAAATGAGCGGCAGCTGTTCCGGCATAAAGACGAGATATCGGGCAAAGATATTTTTTCGGAGTTTCCACCGCAGGTGCAGGCAAAAATTTATAACGATGAGTATTGGCAGTCAGACGCATGGGATCCGATGGATTATGGCCGCGAGTATGACTTTTCCCGGCCGTTTTTCGAACAGTTTAAAACGCTCATGTACGATGTGCCATGGGTGAGCCGGAGCGTGATCAATCTGATCAATTCAGACTATGTGCATGGGGCAAGCAACCTCAAAGATTGTTACCTCTGTTTTAATCTTGGCAGCTGCGAGCGGTGCGCGTACGTAAGTGATGCGAATAATATGAAAGACTCTCTCGATTGTACCACGCTTGCGCGCAATGAATTCTGTTATGAGTGCACCAGTGTCGTTGATTCATATCAGACGCGTTTTTCCAACCGTTGCGAGAAATGCCATGATGTCTGGTTTTCACGTGATTGCATGGGCTGTTCCAACTGCTTCGGATGCGCGAATCTGCGCAACAAGCAATACTATATTTTTAACCGGCCGTATTCCCGCGAGGATTATTTTGCGAAACTCGATCAATTCGGCCTTGGATCGCACCAGTCGCTTGAGGAGATCAAAAAACAGGTGCGGCAGTTTTCTCTGTCTCTACCCTGCAAATTTATGGCGGGCGTGCACAATGTCAACGTATCCGGCGATATGATTACCTCCGGTAAAAATGTTCATGAGAGTTTTAATGTAGCTGATGCGGAAAATGTAAAATACTCTCAGGGAGTGGTACTTGGGGTTTATGACTCGTATGACTTCACCATCTGGGGCGAGCACAGCGAACTTATGTATGAGGTGCTGGTTTCCGGAAGCGGGTGCAGTAGCTTGAAGTTTACCATGGATTGCTGGCCGGCGGATCGCGGCATCGAATATTCGTTTAAGTGCATGTCATCCAATAATCTCTTTGGCTGCGTGGGGTTGCGGAAAAAGTCATACTGTATTTTTAACAAGCAATATACGCAAGAGGAGTATTTTGTTTTGCGCGACAAAATTATCAGGCACATGAATGAGATGCCGTTTACCGACCAGCAGGGAAGGGTGTATCGTTACGGCGAGTTCTTTCCGCCGGAGTTTTCTCCTTTTGCGTATAACGAAACGCTCGCAAACGACTTTTTCCCGCTGACCAAAGAAGAAGCGATACGAAAAAAGTACGTCTGGCGGGAGCCCGAGACGCGCGAGTTCAAAACCACGGTGGACGCGCAAAACCTGCCCGATCACATCAACGACATCGGCGATGATATTCTCAAAGAAGTTATTAAGTGTGCATCATGCAACAAGGCGTTTCGCCTGATTCCCATGGAGCTTGAGTTTTACCGTCGTATGACGCTTCCGATTCCGCGTATCTGCCACAACTGCCGATTTATTGAGCGCACGAAATATCGCAACCAGCCGAAATTTTATCAGCGAACATGCCAATGTGCCGGCCAACAATCGTACAATGCCGCATACCAAAATCAAGGCGCGCATCCCCACGGTACCGCAGCATGTGCAAACGCCTTTCTGACCTCTTACGCGCCAGATCGAAAAGAAATTATCTATTGCGAACAGTGTTATCAGGAGGAAATTTTATGAACCCCGAAATCCTTCGACAAGCTCAGGACAAGCCCTGCCAAAATTGCAAAAATCCCTTCACCATCGAGCCGGAGGATTTTGTGTTTTATGAAAAGATGCAGGTGCCGCCGCCCACGTTTTGTCCGAAGTGCAGATTGCAGCGGAGGCTGGCATTTTTCAACATCTTTCATCTGTATCAGCGGCTTTGCGATCTTTGCAAGAAAGATATTATTTCAACGTATCCTCCGGATGCGCGATATCGGGTTTATTGCACTTCATGTTGGTGGTCGGACCAATGGGATCCCATGACATATGGCCGCGACTATGATTTCTCGCGTCCGTTTTTCGAACAATTCAACGGCCTTTTGCATGAGGTGCCTTTGGCGGCGTTGAGGATTGATGCTTCTACGATGGTCAATTCCTTCTATAACAACCTTGCGGGGCATTTGAAGAATGCATACCTGCTGTTTATGGCGGATTTCGTTGAAAATTCAGCATACGGGTTCTTTTTAAATCATGTAAAAGACACCTTGGATTCGTCTGCAATGGTTTCTTCCGATTTATGTTATGATTCGATGCACTCGTATAAAAACAGCCGATGCGCAGGGTTAAGAAGCCAGGTGACTGATTCGGTTGATTGCGCATTCTTGAAAGATTCATTTAATTGTCAGAATTGCTTTGCATCCGCTAATCTGCGCAACAAACAGTATTATGTCTTCAATAAAGCGTATTCAAAAGATGATTACTTCAAGGAAATTGCCCGGTGGGACCTTGGCTCGTACCAGACCTATCAGGAGGTACAGCGGCTTGCGGAAGATCACTGGAAGACGCTTCCTCCAAAACCGGTTCAGGAGGAGTTTTCCGTCAATTCGACGGGTTCTCATGTATTTCGATCCAGAAATTGTACCCAGTGCTTTGAGGTAAACGGCGCCGAGGATTCAAAGTATCTTTTTATGCTGTATGACCCGCCGATAAAAGATTGCTATGATATATTCAGCTGGGGCAACAATCTGGCCTTGTCGTATGAATGCTGCAATGTGGGCGAGAATAGTTCCGGACTCAAGTTTTGTTTGAGTACCGGGATTAACGCGGTAAACGCCGAGTACTCGGTAGATTCAATAGGCGGCTCGAATTATTTCGGGTGCGTGTCGGCGCGAAAAGGAGAGTATGTTATTCTGAATAAACGGTATACAAAGGAAGAGTATTTTACTCTGCGCGAAAAAATCATCGCACATATGAAAGAAATGCCGTATCAGGATACACGGGGGAGGCTATACGGCTATGGAGAATTTTTCCCGGTCGCATTGTCGCCCTATGCATATAATGAGACCATTGCAAACGGTTTTTTCCCGCTCGCGCAGGAAGACATAGAAGAAAACGGATACCGATACAAGGAAGCCAAAATAGGGCGGCATCATATTACCCTGAAGACGGCGGATATCCCCGATCATATTAAAGATGCGGATGATTCAATCTTGAACGAAGTACTTCAATGCAGTATATGTGAAAGAGGATTTAAAATTATTCCGGCTGAATTCAAATTTTTGCGCGAGAGAAATTTTCCGCTTCCGCGGCAGTGCCCGTTTTGCAGGATTGAAGCGAAATTTAACCAATGGGTGAGGGATTTACGGCTCATTTCGCGGGTCTGCAAACTCTGCGGCGCTGATTTTGAAACCAACTATACCGAAGCGGAAGCGCCAATCGTCTATTGCAAACAGTGTTATCAAAAGGAGATACTATAGCCGCAGCTCCTAAACTGATTTGCCGGCAGTCTGTTTTGTTTAGTGAAATACTTTTATGAAAACCGCTCAATACGATACAGAAAAGAAAAACTTATTCCGTCTCTTTGAATTTCTGCCCGGGGTGCTGGCGTGGGGGACTTTGATTGGGGCGATTGTGTTTTCGCATATCCTGCCAGTATGGACGAGCGTCTTTATTATTGTTTTTGATACCTATTGGTTTTTGAAAACATTATATTTCTCACTCCATTTGCGTGCGTCGTTCAAGCAGATGCGGCATAATATGAAAGTAAACTGGCTTGAGCGGCTCCAAAAAGAAAATAAACCATGGCAGGACATATATCACCTGGTGATATTTCCCATGTACAAAGAGCCGTATGAACTGGTGGCAGAGACATTCAAATTGCTGCTTGCTGCCAACTATCCTGCGGATCGCATGATCGTAGTGCTTGCCACTGAAGGCCGCGCGCCGGAAGGGGAGGAAATAGCGCAGCGCATTGAACGGGAGTTCAAAGGCAAATTTTTCCAATTGCTCACAACGGTGCATCCTGCAGAGTTGCCGGATGAAATTCCGGGCAAGGGATCCAACGAAACATGGGCGGGCAGGCAAGTGAAAGAAAAAATTATTGATCCGCTCGGAATTCCGTATGAGCAGATCATGGTGTCCGTCTTGGATGTTGATACGCAGGTATTTCCGGAATATTTTGGCATTCTGACCTACGAATTTCTTACCTGTCCGTATCCGCAGCGGTCGAGTTTTCAGCCGGTGCCGCTGTTTACAAACAACATCTATCAGGCTCCGGCGCTTGGACGCGTGATCGCGTTTTCCTCATCGTTTTGGCATATGATCCAGCAGTCGCGTCCGGAGCGCATGGCTACGTTCTCATCGCACGCGATGCCCTTCAAGGCACTGGTCGAGATCGGGTTCTGGAATACGGGCATTGTGTCGGAAGATTCACAAATTTTCTGGCAGTGCTTTCTTCATTACGACGGCGATTGGCGCGTAGTGCCGATTTTGTATCCCGTGTCCATGGATGCCAATGTCGCGCTGACATTTTGGCAAACTATGAAAAATCTCTACAAGCAGCAGCGCCGCTGGGCATGGGGCGGGTGTGAAAACGTGCCCTATATGCTTGAGGGATTTCGCCGTCATCCAAAGATGCCTTTCAAAAAAAAGCTCTATCGCGGGTTTCATTATATTGAGGGTTTCCATTCATGGGCGACCAACTCGATCATTATTTTCGTGCTTGGCTGGTTGCCGGTAACGATCGGAGGATCAGAATTCAACGTATCGGTGCTTTCCTATAACTTGCCGCGTATTACGCGCTTTATCATGAGTTTTGCCATGGTCGGTATCGTATCTTCGGCAGTGTTGGGTATTATTCTGTTGCCGCCCAAACCTGAGTGGTTTCGCAAGCGCCACTATATTTTATATTTCTTCCAATGGATACTGATGCCGGTCACCATGATCGTGTTCGGTGCATTTCCCGCGCTCGAGGCGCAGACCCGCGTCATGCTTGGCGGCAAACACCGCCTTGGATTTTGGGTAACGCCAAAGTATCGGTGATGCTTGCCTCATAAGACAATATAGGGTAGAGTACATGTATGGAAACCGTTACTATCAGCAAAAAAGAATATCAAAAGTTATTAGAAGCAAAAAAAGTTGGAAGCAAGAAAACTAAAAAAGAGTTTTCTGATGAGGCTTTTGGAATTTTAAGAGATGCGCCAAGTAGTGTTGCGACCAGAAAGGTAAAAAGATCTACTTCCATGAGTATTCACAAGGTAAAGTCCTACGTCTTTCGAGCCCAGTTGGAACAGGAAAAAGATGGGCGTTGGAGTGCATGGATTTCAACATTGCCGGGATGCGCGACATTGGGTCGCAACCAAGGAGAGGCACTGGGGGCATTGCGGGAAGCGGCGCAGGCATACCTTGAGGTTTTGGTGAAATATGGGCAGAGCATTCCGATGGCGAAAACGGTTGAAACCATTAACGCGCCGGTTATTGCGGTTACGCTATGAATGATAACGTATCGCGGTGCTCGCATCTTTTGCGCAATACGTCAGTACGCGAACTCGTCAATGCCCTGTTGCGTGACGGGTTTTTGTTGGAACGCGAAACACGCTCCGGCGGCCGCATTTATCGCCATCCGGATGGCAGGATTACCGTTATACATTATCATCACAGCAGTGACACGCTCACGCGTCAAACATTGCGCAGTGTTGTCGAAGCAATCGGCTGGACTGAAGATGATCTGCGCCGTCTGAGACTTATAACCTGATTCACGCGGCCATAGTTTAGTGGTAGGACGATTGATAGTAGTGCGGGTGTAGTACAGTGGCAGTACGTTAGCTTCCCAAGCTAAGAACGAGGGTTCGATTCCCTTCACCCGCTTACATTTTTTTGTTCAAATTTATTATGCGAAAACACGGGGCAAAATTGCAGGTGCGGGATTCATTTCCGATGATCGGGAAGGGGTTGGTCGTGGTGGGGGTGCTGCTGGAAGGCGCGATCAAGCTGAAGATGAAAGTGATAGCCAATGGCAAGGTCGGCGAGGTGCGGCTGATCGAGTATCGGGACGAGGTGCCGGAGGAATTCAGCAAGGTCGGGGATGACGTGAGCGTGCTGATCCATGGTTTTGATAAAGGAGACAATATCGGCTCAACAGTCGTGTTTGATTGAATATGAAATCTTTTCTCAAAGGATTTTTCGGAGTGGCGGTTGTGGGAGCGGCTGTAGCCGGTTTGTTGACTTTTACTTCTCGTGCTGTCGAAAAGCCATCGGGAGTGAAGCGAATGATGGGAGCGCTTCTGCAGACCGGTGACTTATTGCAGTCGGAAGCGCCGGAGAAATCTCCGGAAGAGTTGCGCGAAGAAGCACTCAAAAGATCAAGCGACATCAGAGGGCTCTATATGACTGCAGACGTGGCCAATGACCAAGGGGCGGGCGCCACCCGGTTG
This sequence comes from Candidatus Sungiibacteriota bacterium, assembly GCA_016206285.1. GTDB lineage: Bacteria > Patescibacteriota > Minisyncoccia > Sungbacterales > HO2-52-23 > JACQRW01. The sequence continues at coordinate 10,079 of JACQRW010000024.1, read as the reverse complement.
CGTAATCAGATTATCGGGCTTGCAAAAACCACCGAGGTGAACGGTATTGTGATTGATGTGAAAGAGGTATGCGGTGCGGATTATAATCCGAAACATCTTAAAACATTACTCGACGAACTGCATCGCAATAATATCTGGGCGATCGCGCGGATTGTGGTTTTCAAAGACGCCTCACAGATCAATAGCCATCCGGAATGGTATCTGAAGCGCGCATCGCCGAAAAAAATATCGGACCAGTGCGCGAATAAAAAGTATCTGCGAACTCCGGGGAACGCCGGCGCGAATGTTCCGCCAGCCGGCGGATTTTGGCAGGACAACAAGGGCGGGTACTGGCTTGATCCGGCATCGCAGGGCGCGCGCGAATATATTGTTTCGTTTGCCAAACAAATGATTGATCTTGGATTTGATGAGCTGCAATTTGATTATGTGCGGTTTCCTTCGGACGGAGAGGTGGCGGCTGCGATCTACCCGTCATGGAACCGTAAAACGCAAAAATACGATGTGATGAAAAGCTTTTTCTCGTTTCTGGGCCGACAGATGCGCGCATACAAACCGGACATTATCATTTCTGCGGACCTTTTCGGATATGTAGCGCTCCTTACGAGCGATACGGGGATCGGGCAGCGATTGCAGGATATTGGCGAGAGTTTTGACTATATTTCATTTATGGTTTATCCGTCGCATTATTATGGCGGGTTGTATTTGCCCGCGGATCCTACGCGTAAATTGCCGCCGATCAGTCTTGATATAAAAGGGGTGCGGACACATCCGGACATAACCGTAGGGCGTTCTTTGCGGGCGGCGAGAGATTTTCTGAATGGGATCGGAACTAGTACGATCACTGTTGCTTCAACAAGCTTAAACACCTCGATAAACCAGATCATGTCTCGTCCGCCGGTCGGCGGAGTGCGTCTGCGGCCATGGCTTGAAGATTTTTTCCATGAGCAAGACCGGCTTGCCGGCCGTCCGTACGGAGCCGAAAAAGTTCGTTTGCAGATTGATGCCGCCGAGCGTGTCGAGCAGCACGGCTGGTTGCTTTGGAACGCTTCCAACGTGTATACTGCCGGTGCATTGAAAAAAGAAAATTAAACATCCATGCCGACAAAAAACATCTGTATATTCGGGGACAGCATTGCGTACGGGGAGTGGACGCATCATCTGGGGTGGGCGGACCAGCTGCAGAATACGCTCCAGCAAAAAACACTTGAGTCGAAGTTTACCCTCTACTACTTTCTCTACAACTTGAGCATTCCAGGCAATACGACTGAGGATGTGCTCAAGCGGTTTCAGATTGAGGCTGAAGCGCGAGAACCGCATATTATCATCTTTGCGGTGGGTACCAATGACTCCAGCTGCCGCGAAAAGCAAAATATGCCGCTTGTCCCGAGCGAAGTCGAGGGGCGTGTATCTCCGGACCGCTTTCGAGAAAATGTCCGGATGCTCATAGACAAGGCAAAGCACCGCACCCACATGATTGTCTGGATTGGTCTGACCGGCGTTGATGAAGCGCGCACCACCCCCTTTGAAACTACTTATTTTTCCAACGAACGCATTGGTACGTATGATGCGATCATTAAGGAAATATGTGCCGAGTACCATGTTCCGCACCTGGATCTTCTTGCCATGCTGCAGCCGCAAGACCTTGAAGACGGCTTGCATCCCAATAAGCAGGGACATGACAAGCTCTTTCATGCCGTGCTCGATTTTTTGGTCGAGAAGCAGGTCATCTGACGCCGGTTGAAAAATAATGGAATATCACGTAAGCTATTGAGAAATATGTGCCACCTTAGCTCAGTTGGCAGAGCGACACACTCGTAACGTGTAGGTCCCCGGTTCGATCCCGGGAGGTGGCTTCACCCCTTTTTCTTTTTTGCGGAATATGGTATACTATATTCTATGGAAGATATATTGCAGCGGTTGAACGAAACAGATGCTAAAATCCGCGGATTCGCGGACCGTCTTTGACGTTGCCGGAAAGCGCCAAGAGGTTTTGAAAATTGAACATGAGATGCAGCAGCCTGGCTTTTGGGATAATCATGACTCCGCGGCGGCAATCAGCAAAGAATTAAGCCAGCTGAAACGGGATAGCGAACAGCATGACCGGATTGCGGATGAAGTAAAAACATTGCGGGAGCTTGCGGCCATGGCCGGCAGCGATGAAAAAATGCTGCAGGAGATCGAGTCCCGAGGGCGCATCCTGGAAAAAGAGGTGCGGCAGATCGAAACCCAACTTTTTTTCTCGGGAAAATACGACAAAGGCAATGCGGCACTCTCGATTTATGCGGGTGCGGGCGGGCGCGATGCCGAAGACTGGGCAGCGCTTCTCTATCGCATGTATCAAAGATTTTTTGAAAACCGCGGATGGAGTACGAAAATCATCCATGAACACTGGGGAGAAGGAAGCGGACCCGCCGGGTGGGGCATTAAGAATGCGACTATTCTGGTGGAGGCTCCGTATGCGTATGGCTATCTGAAAAAAGAAGGAGGGGTGCATCGGCTGGTGCGCATCTCGCCATTCTCGTCGCAATCGTTGCGCCACACGTCTTTTGCGCTGGTGGATGTAATGCCGGAAATGGTTGCCCCGGAAGAGGCAGAGCTGAAACCCGAAGAATTGAATATTGATTTTTTCCGGTCGTCCGGTCCGGGCGGGCAGAACGTGAACAAGCGCGAGACCGCAGTGCGCATCACGCATGTGCCGACGGGATTGCAGGTGGCGTCCCAAAACGAGCGCTCTCAGGACCAGAACCGGGAAATGGCCATGAGTCTGCTGCGCGCAAAGCTGTATAAGCTGCAGCTCGAACAGCAGGAGCAGGAACGGCGTGGCGTGCAAAGCGAAAAAGTGAAGATTGAGTGGGGCAACCAAATTCGCTCGTATGTGATGCACCCGTACCAGATGGTAAAAGACCACCGCACCGGAACCGAGACATCGCAGATAGATAAAGTGCTGGACGGGGCGTTGGATGAGTTTATAGAAAGCGAGATCAAATTTAATTCCTAATTCCTAATTCCTAATTGATCTAATCAAAACCCAACGTACGGAATTTGATTAGGCATTAGAGTAATTAGAAATTAGATATTTTCCTTGATTTTCTTCGATAACGTATCAAAAATTTATAACAGCCATTCGACGGCGCTGCAGGATGTGACCATGCGGATCGAGCCAAAGGAGTTTGTTTCTATTGTGGGCACGTCCGGAGCGGGCAAAACCACACTCTTGCGGCTGCTATTGCGCGAGGAGGAGCCGACATCCGGGCGCATTTTTCTCGACGGGTTTGACATTACGGACGTGCCGCGCCGCGATCTGCACCGGATCCGAAGGAGAATCGGCACGGTATTTCAGGATTATAAGCTGCTTCCCATGAAAACGGCATACGAGAATGTGGCATTTGCCATGGAAGTGGCTGGGCGGACTCCGGAAGAGATTAAAGAAGATGTGCCGCAGGCGATCCAACTCGTGGGGCTTACGGGCAAGGAAAATAATTTTCCGCATCAGCTTTCCGGCGGGGAAAAACAGCGCATCGCGATTGCCCGCGCGCTTATCAACCGTCCCGATGTGCTGCTTGCGGACGAACCGTCCGGCAACCTTGACCCGGGCAATACTGCCGAGATCGTGAAGCTGCTGCTTAAAGTAAACGGGCTTGGCACTACCGTAATCCTGGCCACGCATGATCGGGAAGTGGTGAACAATCTTGGCCGCCGGGTGATCACGTTTGAGCAGGGCCATATCACCAGCGACGAAGAAAACGGAACCTATATGCCGGATATTGGAAAAGAAAAAACACAAAGCGTTTGATTTCCATTCACTATTGGCTATCCACTAATCTCTATTCACTATTCATTATTCATTATGGCCATTACCACATTAAAACGAGTTTTTTCAGCCGGATATGTCAGTTTCAGGCGAAATGCTTGGCTGTCTCTTGCCACCATCATGGTTATGGTTTTGGCGCTTTTCGTGATCGGCAATCTGGTGTTTTTGGGCGCATTTGCAAATACCATTTTGGCGCAGCTCGAATCGCGGATTGATGTGAGCATCTATTTTGATCCCACTGCATCCGAACAGGATATTTTCAGCGTGAAGAGTGATCTTGAATCTCACGCCGATGTTGCTGACGTATCCTACACCTCGCGCGATGCAGCGCTTGCTGCGTTTCGAGAGCGGCATAAAGACAACCAGCTTATCACTGGGGCGCTTGTTGAACTTGGAGAAAATCCGCTTGAGGCGAGCATCAATATAAAAGCAAAAGACTCTTCGCGATTTGCCGCGATCTCAAGCTTTCTTCAGCAAAAAGATTATCCTATCGTGGACAAAATTAACTTTTCCGAAAATGAGCGCGTAGTGGAGCGTCTTGGCTCTATTCTGGCTACGGTGCGCGCATCGGGCGCGGTGCTTGCGTTGGTGCTGGCGGTTATTTCCATGCTTGTGGCTTTTAACACGCTCCGTCTGGTTATCTATACCATGCGCGAGGAAATCGGCATCATGCGCTTAGTCGGCGGTACCAGCTGGTTTATCCGCGGCCCGTTTCTCGTGTCCGGCGCTCTGTACGGCTTTTTCGCAGCGCTGGTCACCACCGTGGTTTTCTTCCCGCTTACCTGGTATGCATCGCCCAAGCTCGCGTTTCTCGTCCCGGAGTTCAATCTCTTCAGCTATTTCACTCTGCATCTGGTTGAATTTTTTCTCATCATGCTCACCTTTGGCGTCGGTCTTGGCATCCTCTCCAGCTTTGTTGCGGTGCGGCGTTATTTGCATGTGTGATTGTTGGATTTTTTCAAATAATGTGCTACGATAAAATTGCCTGTATAAGGCAATTTTATTTCATTGCGGGATCGGCTAACGGCAGGCCAGCGGACTCTGAATCCGTTAATCTAGGTTCGAATCCTAGTCCCGCAGCAAATTTGATATAGGTTCGAACTCCGAGGAGCCATAAAAATATGGAGGATGATATATACAAACAAAAAATAGCATTCTTTAATGAGCAACTCGAAAATATTCGAGCGATTCAATCTGATCAAACGAGCAGGATTGGAGTCATGCTGACAATCGCAGGTCTGCTTTCTTTTCTTCCTCAGCTTATCTCTAACGCTTCATACTTACTACATTTCTTGTCTTGGACCTTATGGCTATTAGCGATCGCTATTTTTACATATTTTCCTGCATCGCTCAGGATTAGCTCAATTGTTAAGAGCCATCCATTTGCTTCCTCCGGTTCATGGCTGGAAACTGAAATTCTAAAAAATAGAACGGAATATTTAGATATAGTATGGCGTATAACTGTTCCAAATCATGACTCAGTCATGGTTTGGAATAATATTACAAAGTCATTTATATATGCTTATATTTTCTCTGTAATTTCCAATCTGTATGTGTTCGTCTTTCACGGAACTCCTGAGACCTGTGTTTCCATTTCAATTTTAATGATGTCCTTACTGATTGGCGCAGGGCTTTATATTTTCCCATTAATGAAATCCATAAAAGGTAAAGTAATTGGCGATAAATAAAGCGTTTCGAGGAGCGTCAAAAATGGTAGAGTAAAAGTCTCCGAAAGAGGTAATGATTATCCATCCTTTAGTACTGGCCATTTTAATTCAAAGAAAAATGACTACGAATACTCTCGCTATAGTACGAAGCCGAAAACGTAGTGAATTTATACTCTCTCTTGTACTCCTCCCTCGCATGTGATATACTACAAATGTGCTTGTGGGGCGTCAGCCCTATTCGGCTAATTCATAAGCCGACGGCAGGCACATCAAAGATACCGCCTGACGGCGGCATTTTTGATTTCAATCTTCGTCTGGATTGCCTTTCATGGTTGTGAAGAACCTGATGTCTCTGTATTTGTTTGTAGTCCATGCCGGTACAATGCTCCAAAAGTGTAATGCTCCGTTTTCGCCTATTCTTCGTACAATGACTTTTATCTTCCTGCCTTCAATGATGGCAATAATTCCCCAGTAGCGCACCCGCTTTGATTGCCGGACACGCTTCTTGTAGCTTTTGACTTCAAACTCTTTGATTGTTTCCTCAAATTCTTGATGAGTTGTTGAGAGACCGATGAGTTTTGCGGCAAGCGGTAAGAGTTTGAACCGGAGAATTTGCGAGGGTTTCTCTCGCTCGGAGCGCGAACCTTTGAAAATGATATGATTGAAACCCTCGGCGGTGAAATGGACTGAATCATTGAGAGCTGGAGATCGTATTATGCCGATCCCACTATAAAACTTTTGTGTGACATCCCGTAACTTGTGATAATCGGATATATCCTCCATAATGAGCAGTATAGCAATGGGAAATAGAAAAATCAAAGTATCAAGCTGTATACAAAATCTGACTTTCCTTGCAGTAAAAAGGTCATCATTTTGACAAGAGAATAGATGCGGAAATGCAACAGTGATAAATCAAATGCTAACCCCAATCTCACACGACAGCGAAATACCGGCGCAGGGGCAGCAAGTCATTACGGCTTGCGCGTTTATTCATGATGATTTTGACGGGGTCGTAAAAGTATTTCGACCAAAGCGTGCTGATACTTCTCCGGTGAATTTTGATTCTATTTGTGCAACACCGAGTGTTTAACATTATGGAGGAAACAAAATCATTGCAACTGGCGAGGGAGTATCTTGGAAAAGAAGTCGAGGTGGTGATTGACCGGCCGCTTGGATCCAGGCATCCGAAGCACGGGTTTGTGTATGAAGTGAATTATGGTTTTATTGAGGGAGTACAAGCTCCGGATGGCGAGGATTTGGATGTGTATTACCTTGGCATAAACGAACCGATGCAACTGGCAAAAGGCATGTGCATCGCGATAGCGCATCGCAATAATGATGACGATGACAAGCTGATCGTCGTGCCGCGCGGAGTGGAGATGACCGATGTACAAATAATATCGGCAATCCACTTTCAGGAGCAATGGTTTGAGACGGAGATAATGAGATAAACAAAAAACCATGCACGAGAAAATTATAGACTACTACAACCAGTGCGAGATTGATTATAAATTACTTTGGGGACTTGGCCGATGTTACGCTCTTCATTATGGGTATTATGACAAAGAGCATGTCACTCATGTCCAAGCGGTGAACAACATGAATCGTGTGCTTGCGCAGAGGGCGCATGTGAATGCCGCCGATCATGTGCTGGACGCCGGATGTGGTATCGGCGGGAGTTCAGTCTGGATTGCTCAAGATTTTGGTGCCAAGGTAACGGGGGTCAGTGTTATTTCAAGACACATACAAAAAGCCCGGGAACTCGCCGACAAATGCGGAGTCAGTGATCTTACCCACTTCGAACTCCAAAACTACAATCGGACGACTTTCTCTGGAGAGTCCTTTACTGTTATTTGGGCGATTGAGAGCGTGTGTCATGCCGAGGATAAAAGAAAATTTTTGGCCGAAGCTTGGCGGTTACTCAAGCCGGGTGGCAGACTGATTATCGCCGATGGTTTTTTAAACAGGGTCGAAATTTCTGCACGAGAAAGAAATCATCTTGCAAAATGGCTGGATGGTTGGGCGGTGCCGAATCTCGCTCACATCAATGAATTTCACGGCTATTTGGAACAACTCGGATTTAAAAACGTCTCTTTTTCCGACGAGACAAAGCATGTTTTACCTTCATCCGCAAAGCTCCGTATTGCGGCTATCTTCGTCTACCTGCCGGGGAAGCTCATGCAATGGCTTGGCATACGAACCGAGGTTCAGATGAAAAATATTCTTTCCGCGTACTACCAGTGGTCGCTTCTTAGAAATCGCGTTTGGTCATACGGCATTTTTTATGCCGAAAAGCCGTAAAGAGGATTACCTTTCTTCGTACTCTACGAGTTTGCCGGCTTGGATTTCCAGAGGATGGGCGGGGCGGAGCGTTGGCGCTGTGTCTTTGAAAAATATGGGAACGTGGGGCGAGTCGTCGAGTCCTTCGGCAATGCCCCAGAGGTTTTCAGGGGAAGTGAGCCATTCGTCGTCAAAGGCGAGCAAGCTGAATGGGGCTGAAAAACTCCGCAGTGTTTTTTTGCCGTTGTCCAAAAAGTATTCGTGGAAGTATGACATGGCAAGCTCGCGCACGCTTTTATACACCGGGTCGCGGTAACGGAGTACGGCATGGTTGGTTTTGCTCATAGCGCCCCAGAAACCATGCTTTTTGAAAAGCGTGACCACATGGTCGGAATCGTCTTTGATTGTCTTCAGATCAAGCAGAAGCGGTTTTTTGCCGTGATACCACAAAGCTGCGGCGGCAAGCATCGCCCCTTCGATGCAGTGCGCCTGATTGGTACGGAGCACCGTAAGGGGAGACGCGCATGTGTCACTGTCTTTTTCAAAGTTGATCGGCAATGTGTCGAGAAAGTTTTGGATTTTTGCCGGAGCGTTGAGTTTTTTGAAAATCTTGAATTGTTTTTGGAGATGTTTTGGAAATGATCGCATATGTTGAGTATAGCAGAAATAAAAAGTTATCACATGGATATCCAAGTCGGCGCCGATATTTTGAGACAGGAAAAAAGAATGCCCCGGCAATGAGGTCGGGGCTTTACTGTGTATGGGGGAGACTAGAAGCAGGTTAATGCAACAGCATTGATCATGATGTGCATCGTGTTGTCTATAAGAATCATAAGCCACACGGACAGGAACGGCGGAGTGTCTTTGTGATAGCCAGTCCCGCTGTGCTCGCTCCACGGTCTCCATGTGCTGTATGGCGACAAAAACTCTTTGGCATATGCCACATAGCGCGCAAGCCGCCACCGGTCTATCAGAAAATGCGTGCTCATGATGACAAACATCGCCTCAAGCGACGGCTGGAACATAAGCAGAAACGGCAGAGAGTACACGACTGCATGAACAAATGCAGGCCAGCAGCGCTTCGTTTTGTTGTTGGCCATCCAGCCTGACTGCAAAAAGTAGTCGCCAAGCAGATGGGCAAGCAGTTGGGCAGAGGTAATGATCATATACCTGCTCCTTTTTTGATGCTGTGGTGTAAAGGTACTTTCTGTATCCAGCATGCTCGCATCCGGAAGAGTGCTCAATATATTCTGTCGAACTTTTTGACAGAATTAATTATGCCGTGATACCATAGAATTATGGATTATGTCGGATTGGTGAAAAATCTTGGTCTGACGGAAAAAGCTGCACGGGTGTATCTTGCGGCGTTAGAAATGGGCGAGGCAACGGTGCAGGATCTCGCCAAGCGCGCCGTGCTGAAGCGGACTACGGTTTATTATGTTTTGCACGAGTTGCTTGAGTTCGGAGCGCTGATCGTGACGAAACGCAACAGAAAGCAGTATTATGTTCCCGAAGAGCCGAAGAATTTGCTCAAGCGTGCTCGGGAGCGGATTGCCGATGTTGAAGACTCGCTGGCCAGTCTTGAAGAGCGCAAGCATGCGGTATACCGTCGTCCGCGTGTTTCCTTTTTGTATGGCCCCACCGGATTCAAGCAAGTTTGGGATCTGATCTTTGCCTCTTCAGAAAAAAATTACAGTATCATGACTTTGGGCGAAAATTTTTTGGATTTTGTGCAGGAAAAATACGTACTTGATCAGATCATCAAGACCAAGCGGAAACTGGGTTTCTCAAGCAGGCAGCTAATCACCGATTCTCCGTATGCGCGCAAGATCGTTGAAAAAGACATGCGGGAAAATCGGGCATCCAAGCTGCTGCCGAGCCGGTATCCGCTGCTTTTCACCGAGATTGTATGCAAAGATTTGGTTGCGTTTATTTCTCCGCGTCCGGATAATCTCATTATGGTAATCGAGAATACGTCGTTTGCAAAGACTCGCCGGGCCGCTTTTGAAATATTATGGAACGCACTGCCAAACCCTTAAAAAATGTTTTTCATTGACTAAGGAAGCCAAAAAATCTTTTTTCAGCCATCCGAAATCCATTGACGTGTTTGCACTCCAATCCTATATGCTGGATGCTGATGGAAAACTCGACGGCACAGTCGAAGATGATCGTGGAATGAACGCGTGATGCCGTTAGTATATTAAAGACGTATCTGTGGATAATATTTTTTGATAGTTAAAAGCACTTTATGGTATAATAACAAAATCAACGTCGATCTCATTTTAGTAATTATAACTTTTTTAAAATATATGGAGCAAGGA
>JACQRW010000023.1 GCA_016206285.1 Candidatus Sungiibacteriota bacterium | reverse complement strand
TCATTGTGCATCGGTATGATCCAGGAGAGATACACGGACAATTTTCAATTTTCAATTTTCAATTTTCAAATGTTTGAAAATTAAGTCATTGGAAATTGATTGAAAATTAGAAATTGGTACTTAAAAATTATTTGTTTCTATTTCTCTTATCCAAATATGTCTGCAACACCAGTGCCGCGGACGATTCATCAACATGCCCTTTGGAAACCCCCGCATCCGTTGCCATGCGGCTGGAAAACATTTCGTTTTCAAACTCGATGGGAATGCGTGTTTTTAAGGCAAGTTCTTTTGCAAACTCCCGCACGCGCCCGGACTCCTCGGTCTCACCGCCATCCATGCCCAGCGGCAATCCGATCACCATCGCGCCAACCTGTTCCTGCCTTACCAGAGCCAAAATCTGATCATACACAAATACATTCCCCCGCCGGTGTACAGTACTGTGTGGAAATGCAATACTTCCTCCCGTGTCCGAAAGCGCCACCCCGATCCGTTTCATTCCAAAATCAATCCCCATATACCGCATATTTTTATTATACCAAAGGTGTTGAAAAGAGCAACAATTCAGCACTATACTTTCACCTACTCCTATTCCGTTACGATCGTAGCAGAATGGGAGTAAATATCCAATTGTTATTTCGTTATCTGATTGACGGTTCCCTGCTTCGTGACTGCAAAAACATGAACATTGGGAAGTAGATTCCTTTGACGCAGGGCGTGAATAAAATTTTCATCAATGGCCCCCTTCGCCACCCAAACACTCTTCTGGATTTTTTCGCAATCCATCTCCATGAGACACCTTCTTATCCAATCACGCTTCCTGCGCTCTTTTTCCGGAACATCGTAGGTAACAATAGTGATTCCCCCTCCTTCTGGTTTCCTAAAAGTAGCCTGTGAAGTTGAGAAGGGATCACGCCTGGATTTTCTATATTTTTGGACTCTCGCTTTTCCACTCGGCGTAAGAATCCATGCAGATCCATCTTTTTCTTTTTTCTTCACTACCAATCCCTGACATTTAAGATAGTTGAGCGTACGATAAAATTGTTGCCGATCGCGATACATATCTGCCCAGCTTTTTTTAAACCATTGACGTTCATACATTGGAACGTGCAATGACTTCCGCCTGCCTCCCGGCTCATGCGAAAAAATATCTGCAATCTCCAGCAGTCCTTCCGTTTGAAATTGCAATGCGGTAAGTACCAACTCAACAAACTTTGCCATAGCTGTATACTATCATTCCTTTACGATCGTGGCAATCTGATAGTAGCAGAAAAAGCGGCCTTTCTTTTCCTACCGGTTCAAACTCTTAAGAAAAGGCAGGGGTTTATTTGTTTTCCCTTTGCCCAGATCAAAATTTTTGAGAGATACAGGGATTATTCAAAATCGATCCGTTATACTCGTGTCAAAACCTCTGCACCGGTTTTCGTAACCGCAAGCGTGTGCTCAAAGTGCGCGGCAAGAGAGTGGTCGGCGGTTTTGTATGTCCAGTCGTCATCGGCGAGTATGACGCGCCAGGTGCCAAGGGTAGCCATTGGTTCGATGGCGATGACCATGCCTTCTTTAAGTTCAGGACCGGTGCCGGGAGAACCAAAATTTGGGATGAAGGGATCTTCATGGAGTTCATAGCCGACACCATGGCCTGCCAAGTCGCGGACAATGCCAAGGCGGTCTTTTTTAAGGCGCTCCTCCACTGCGTGGCCGATGTCGCCCACATGCGCGCCCGGACGCACTGCCGCAATACCCAGATCAAGTGATTCTTTGGCAGCCGCAATCATGCGCTCAGTCTCAGCCGTCACCTTTCCTACCCCAACCGTGATCGCCATGTCAGTGCATAATTTTTTGTACCACATTCCAATATCCAGACTTACCACATCGCCTTCGGCTAAGATTTTGTCTTTGCGCGGAATCGCATGTACTACCTCATCGTTTACCGAAATACACATAGTGGCCGGATAGGGCGTGCGAATGCCTGTCACGCGATACCCTTTAAACGAGGGTATACCGCCGGATTCGACAATCAAGCGTTCCGCAAGAGCATCGAGTTCCCATGTCGAAACACCCGGTGCGACTGCAGCCGCAACCTGTTCTAAAACAAGCGCGAGCAGCTTTCCGCCCTCGCGCAAAATATCAATTTCTTCTTTGGTTTTAAGAGTAATAGACATAGACCAAAACAAGATGCACAGAGCACAACTCAAAAATTCTTTTGTTTTTTGTTACGTGTTTTGTGTGTCGTTTTTTTGAGGCCATTTGTCTCCAAACTGTTCACCAAGCATGCGGTCAATCTGTTTCCAGACATCTTCGGGCGGCATATTGCCGTCAATCTGGATCAGCCGGCCATGCTCTTCATAGTAGTCTATCATAGGCATGACATCTTCCCCAAAATACTGCATCCGGTTGCGGATCGCCGCTTCATTGTCATCGGCCCTGCCGCGGGCAAGCAGGCGGCGCACCACTTCGTCTTCCTCCACATCAATATAAATACAGACAGGAAGCGGTCTGCCGTGCCACGACATCACATCATCAAGAAACTTCGCTTCGGGCAGGCGGCGCGGCGTGCCGTCACCCACAATATGCTTGCTGGCATGGCCATGTTCAATCAACTCACGCAGCCACAGATACATAGGAAACCACCAGGGAAACAATCCTCCCCGTTCCATAATCAACACCTGTGCCCGTTCGGTGGTTGGGTTTTTTAAATCCAGCAGCTCGCGCAGAAACCTGCCGGTTTCCATATGGTGCACGCCCTGCGGCTCAAGCCGCTGCAGCATAAGCTTGGCCTGCGTACCCTTGCCGCATCCGGAACGCCCCACAAAACAAAAAGTGAATTTATCCGACAATAATTGCGTATCCATATTTTTAACCTACCACAGAAAAAGCCGGAAAAGCAAACAAAAAAGCTATTCCCCAAAATACCTTCAACAACTGCACTAAATCCGTTCGTACTCGCGCGTCACGAGCTGCGCCTCGATCTGCTTGATGGTTTCCAGCACTACGGACACCACGATAAGCAAAGCGGTGCCGCCAAGCGTCAAAGACTGTATTTGGAAAACACCTCTGACCACCAACGGTAAGACCGCGACAATGGCGAGAAAAAGCCCGCCGGCAAGCGTAATGCGGTTGAGAATATAAGAAAGCGTTTCTGCGGTGTGCCTGCCCGGACGCACACCAAGAATAAACCCTCCCTGTTTTTGAATATTTTCGGCAATTGAGTTCGGGTCAAACGTGACTGCGGTATAAAAATAAGTAAAGGCAAAAACAAGCGTGAAATAAATCATGCCGTAAATCAACTGATTATTCAGCATACCGAGCAGCATAACGGAAATTTTTTGCAAGATAGGGTTTGCCGCACCTGCAAGAAAACTGCCGATCAGCCCCGGAAAGAGCAGAAGCGAAATGGCAAATATAATCGGAATGACCCCGGCCTGGTTTACCCGCAGCGGGAGATGTGTGGATACTCCTCCGTACATGCGCTGTCCACGAATGCGCTTTGCATATGAGACCGGCACATTGCGCTGACCTTCGGAAATAATCACCACGCCCGCAATTACCGCAAGTGATGCGGCAAGAAACGCAAGATACACAGGCAGCTTGTCTGCACTGAACGTAAATAATTCCTGTTGGAGATCGCGCGGAATACTTGAAACGATACCCGCGAATATAATCAGCGAGACACCGTTGCCGATCCCCTTTTCAGTGATCAGCTCGCCAAGCCACATGAGCAGCAGACTGCCTGCGGTGGCAACGATCATATTGGTCGCGTATCCGAATATGCCAATATCGCCGATCACATTCTGCCGGCTCAGGAGCACCAAAAGCCCATAGGACTGGAGAAGCGCCAACGGCACCGCAAGCAGGCGCGAATATTGGTTGAATCGTGCGCGTCCGGCTTCGCCCTCTTCCTGATACATCTCTTTAAAGCGCGGTACGACCATAGTCAGCAGCTGCATGATAATGGATGCGGTAATAAAAGGTCCCACGCCAAGCATCACGATCGAGAGATTGTCGAGCGCGCCTCCGGAAAAAATATTGAACAGCCCGAAAAACTGGTTTCCGGCGATGAAGTCTTTGAGGCGGCCGACATCGACTCCCGGAACGGGAATCGCAGCCGCAATACGAAACAGCACCAGCACGCCCAGGATGAACAAGACCTTCTTGCGAAGATCCGGCACCCGAAACAGCATGGTAAGTTTATCGAACATAGCTGAAAATTTCTAAATCCGAATTTCTAATGTCGAATCAAATTCCAAATCTGAAATGCCAAAAAATTATTTTTAAGATTTTGGATCTTGGTCATTGATTAGAAATTAGTCATTTGGCCTTTGGTATTGCTGCTTTTACATCAATATTCAGTTTTTTAGCAGCTTGCAGGGAAAATAGTACGCCTTTAAAAACAAACTTCTCTTTCAATTCTCCTCTGCCCAGAATCTTCACCTTCGGCATCCTGCCTTTTTTCTTCTGGATCATGCCCGCCTTGAGCAGCGTTTCCGGAGAAATCAAATCGCCCGGTTTCATTTTTGCTTCAAGCATGTCGAAATTGATCACGACCGGACGCGCCTGAAATGATTTGAAACGGTAGCCGCGCAATTTCGGAATACGCTTGAGCGTGTCGCGTTCCTCGGGACGGCGCTTGCCTCCGGCGCGCGCGAGCAGACCCTTGGTGCCGCGCCCGGAAAACGTCCCGCGCTTTCCGCCGCGGCCGATGCGCTTTTTTTGGCGCAGTTTTGTTTTTGGTTGCAGAATGTTGATTTGCATATTATTGGATTACCACAGGAATCGCTGCCGGAGCTATGGTCCGGGCAGGCACTTTAATGGGTTTAAGCTTTTTTAGCGCCTCCATAGTCGCGCGGGCATTGTTAAGCTTATTGGGAGTGCGGCTCAAGATTTTTGCGGTAATGTGCCGGATACCGGCAAGATCCGCTACAATGCGGATCGGCCCGCCGGCCACAAGTCCGCGCCCTTCCTGTGCCGGTTTGAGCAATACGCGGGCAGCCGAAGATTTGCCTTCCACTTCGTATGGGATTGTTTTTGTTTTGGTGATTGCCACAATCAGCATATCTTTCTTTGCTTTTGCAACCGCTTTTTCTACGGCGCTGGATACGTCTGCGCCCTTGCCCATACCAAGGCCGACTTTGCCATTGCGGTTGCCGATAACCACCGACGCGCGAAAACTAAAGCGGCGTCCGCCCGCCACCACACGTGCCGTTCTTCGAATATCCAAAACCTTCTGATCGTATTCAGGTTTTTCTCTCCGGGGTCCTCCTCCTTGTCTTCGGTCTCCTTGTGGTCGCATAAAATTTCACGAAACACGAATCACGTAACACGATTCAAAATTATTCTTCTTGCTCCTTGTTACGCGTATGTTGTATTTTATTTCTGTGTTCTTTGTTATGTGATTTATGTCTTTTACAATTTTAAGCCTCCCTTGCGGGCTCCTTCAGCTACTGCTTTTACTACGCCATGGTACCGGTATCCTCCGCGGTCAAACACGACTGCAGCGATTTTCTTCTCACGCGCCTCTCCGGCGATTTTTTCGCCTATGGCAGCGGCAGCCGCAGTGCGTCCGTCCGGGTAACCTTTTGGTCTGACAGCCTGCTTTGGCTTTGCTTTTGTTTTTGCGGCAGTCCCCAAATCACGCGTCCCGGCAGCAACAAGCGTACGTCCGGTCTCGTCATCAATCAACTGCGCCCATACGTAGCGGTTTGAGCGGAATACCGAAAGCCGGGGACGATCAGCAGTCCCTTTGATTTTGCTCCGGATGCGCCCGTGCCGGCGCGCTCTTTTTTCTTTTTGTGTAGCGGTTTTCATGATGAAAAATTATGTGCCGGACTTCTTACCCTGCTTGCGCCGGATTACTTCGCCGCGATAGTGAATCCCCTTGCCTTTATATGGCTCCGGTTTTTTCAGTGCGCGGATCCGCGCCGCAACTTCCCCGACTTTCGCCTTATCGGCTCCGGATACAGTGATGACGTTGCGCTCTACCTGAAATTGAATGCCTTCGGGTGCTGCAACGCGCACCGGGTGGGAAAATCCAAGCTGCATAAGCAATCCGGTCCCTTCCATGGCTACGCGGTATCCGATACCGTCAAGCTCAAGTTTTTTTTCAAATCCCTTGGTCACGCCCTCCACGATATTGGCAACCAGCGAACGGTACAACCCCCACAGCGCAGCAGAGTTTTTGTTTTCAACGCGCGGCACGATCCGTGCCTCGTTATTTTCAATTGCGATGGTCATATCCGGATGCAAAAGAAGCGACAGCTCGCCTTTGGCTCCTTTTGCCGTAACCGAACGATCCGCAACCGCCAAGGTCGTGTGTTCGGGAATAACAATCGGTTTTTTTCCTATTCGTGACATGAATTTATGATGCAATATACTCGTAACACGACTCAAAATTCGAATTCCTTGCTCTTTGCTACGTGTATATTGTATTTTATTTCTGTGTTCTTTGCTACCATATCTCGGCAAGCAGCTGCCCGCCGACTTTTTCTTTATGCGCCTCCGCGCTCGACAGGATTCCTTTAGAGGTCGTCAGCAGGATCACGCCGCCCCGCGCAGGCCGGTGAAGATCTTTGTATGAGGAGTACAGCCGTCTGCTTGGTTTGGAGATCAATTTTACTTCGGTAATCGCAGCCTTGCCTTCCGGATAGAGAAGCTGCAGATCCAGAACTTTTCTGATACGCTTGCCCTTCCGCTCGCTTACTCCGACCATGCCGGAGCGCTCAAGAGCCCGCGCGATTTCGTGCTTCATCTGGGAATACGGAATACGCACCATTTCCTGCTTGGCGCGTTGCGCATTCTTGATGCGGATAAACATGTCTGATATCGGGTCGTTCATAGTTTAGTTTAGTACCGTGATTGAAGTCTCACTTCGATCACCAGCTTGCCTTTTTAATTCCCGGGATTTCGCCGCGATTTGCAAGCTCGCGGAAGCATATCCGGCACAGGCCAAAGTCTCCCAGATAACCGCGTTTTCTGCCACACCGAAAACAACGGCGAACCACGCGTGATTTGAATTTCGGCTTCTTGAGAGATCGTGCGATAACGGACTTTTTTGCCATATTTCGATCAGATAATACGAATGATGCAAATCTTCATGCGAATACCGCGAATAAAATTCATTTGCAACATGTGCATATATGTGTAGATTTGCATTATTCCGTCTTTAACGGAAATCCCAGCAGGCGTAGCAGTTCGATTCCCTCTTCGCGCTTGCGGCCCGTAGTGACTACGGTCACTTCAAGGCCAAAAAGAAGGCGGTAATCCTCGCCCATCATTTCAGGGAATATGATATGCTCCTTGATGCCAATAGTCAAATTGCCTTTTTCATCAAACGACTTCTGATCAAGCCCTCTGAAGTCCCGCGTACGGGGCAGGCCCACATCAATCAGACGCGAAAGAAAATCGTACATGCGCGCCCCTCGCAGCGTAACCTGGTATCCAATGACCAAACCTTTGCGAGTCTTAAATGATGCGATGGCTTTTTTCGCGGCCCGGGGCGCGGACTTCTGTCCGGTGATAAGCATAAGGTATTTTTGCACCTCTTCCTGCTGCTTTTCATCGCGCATCCGTCCCGTACCCACATGCACCACTACTTTTTGAATCTTCGGAATTGCCATGACATTGGTAATTCCGAAGCGCTTCTGCAGCGCCGGCATTACTTCCTTTTTATATTTTTCCAGAATGTGTGACATATTAAGTCTGTGATCCGCATTTTTTACATATGCGCTGTTTCTTACCTGACCCGTCCGTCAAATATCCCACCCGGGTCGGCTTCGAACATTTGCCGCAAACCAGCATCACGCGGCTCGCCTGAAGCGGCGCCGGTATTCTGACCAGCTCGCCTTTCTGTCCCTGCGTGCGCGGCCGGACATGTTTTTTCTTCATATTCAAATTCTCGATCACCACGCTGGACCGGATCGGAAAAACCGCGAGCACTTTGCCCTGCTTTCCTTTGTCGTTGCCTGAAATTATTTTTACATTGTCCCCTTTGCGGATTTTCATAAATATATGATACACGACTTGAAATGCTTCTTTTGTTCTTTGTTACGTGATTCGTGATTTTTTTTATACTACTTCCTGCGCCAGTGAAATAATCTTCGCGTATCCCCGGTCACGCAATTCCCGAGCAATCGGCCCGAAAATACGGCCTCCTTTGGGGGTTACCCCGTCCACGATCACTACGGCATTGTCGTCAAAACGGATATATGATCCGTCCGTCCTGCGAAACGGCGCCCGGGAACGCACCACTACGGCGCGCACCACGTCTTTTTTCTTCACTGCCTTGCGCGGCTCCGCAATTTTCACGGACGCGACCACCACATCGCCAAGCCGGGCATATCTGCGCCGCGTACCGCCCAATACCTTAATTACCTGGAGCAACCGCGCTCCGGAATTATCGGCAACTTTTAACATGCTTCGTGTCTGGATCATAAGGGAAAATTTCTAATTTCTAATTGACCTAATTTCTAAATGGGTATTGGGATTTGATTAGAGCAATTATAAATTGGTCATTTCTTCTGCATTCTCTTCCACTGTGGGCAATCGTCTTACCAGTGACACAACCTTCCACCGCTTTTCTTTGGACAACGGCCTGGTTTCCTGAATTATGACAACATCCCCGACCTGGTATTCGTTTGTCTCGTCATGCGCCTTGAACTTCTTCGAAACACGGTAATATTTCAAATATTTCGCGTGCTTAGCCAAACTGTCCACCCGTACCACAACGGTTTTCTTCATCTTATTTGCAGTGATAACCCCTTGTAATTTTCTCATATGGACAATTTTTGCAAAGTTAAAATACGGGCAATATCTTTTTTCAGCGCCGCCTGTTCTTTCACGTTTTTGACCTTTTTCTGGCGAAGCAAAAAACCAAGCTCGTCAATGCGCGTCCTGTGCGCCGCTAAAATTTCTACAAGCTCTGCCGATGATTTTTGCCTCAATTCAATGATTTTCATATTATTCTTTCACCATGAATCGTGTTTTAACGGGCAATTTATGAGCCGCCAATCGCATGGCTTCCACGGCCTGCTCGCGCGTCACACCATCCATTTCAAATAAAACCCGGCCGGGTTTGATGGGTACCACATAGTGGTCCACCGCGCCCTTGCCTCCTCCCAAAGTTACCTCCGGCGGCTTTTTGGTTACCGGCTTGTCCGGAAATACGCGAATCCAGACCTTGCCGCCGCGCTTGATAGACCGCGTCATGGCGCGCCGTGCGGCCTCAATCTGCCGTGCGGTAAGCCATATCGGCTCAAGTGCCTTGATCCCGTACATAC
Organism: Candidatus Sungiibacteriota bacterium; assembly: GCA_016206285.1. GTDB lineage: Bacteria > Patescibacteriota > Minisyncoccia > Sungbacterales > HO2-52-23 > JACQRW01. Next base: position 7,632 of record JACQRW010000023.1, on the reverse strand, counting down.
CGAACGCTAAACGGCTTCCGCGCGTCTCATCGCCCTTGGTGGTGCCTTTCTGCCATTTTCGGTGTTTTACTTTCTTTGGTTGAAACATAAATAATCACAATACACGAATCACATAACACGTAACACGAAGATTAAATTCTTTTCGTGTTTTGTTCTACATTTTATGTGTTTCGTGTTCGAATACATCTCCTTTATAAATCCAGACCTTCACGCCAATCGTGCCATAGGTGGTATGGGCCGTTTTCTCCGCATAGTCAATCGCGGCACGGATCGTCTGCAGCGGAATGCGCCCTTTTCTTCCCCACTCATAGCGCGCCATCTCGGCCCCATCCAAGCGTCCCTTAAAAGCAATGCGGACACCTTTTACTTCGCGCGAGTTCGAGATTTTTTCCAATGCCTGCTTCAGCACTCGGCGAAACGGGATGCGCTTTTCAAGATCGTCCACGATCATCTGTCCGGCAATGGCTGCGTGCGTTTCCGGGTTTCTGATCTCCTCGATGGTAAGCTTGATCTCGCGCCGTTCCGGCTCGATATGAAACTGCTTCTGGATTTTCGCGATGAATTTTTGGATCTCGGTTTTCAATTTTTCAGCTCCTTCCCCGCCTCTGCCGATCATAATACCGGGCCGGGCAGTGCGCACGATCACCTGTAATATATTCGGAGACCGCTCAAGCTCCACTGTTTCGATATGGCTTGCCCGAAGTTTCTTGTCGAGCCATGCGCGAAGCATGGTATCTTCAAGCAGGTAGCTTCTGAATTTCTTATGCTGAAACCAGCGCGACTTCCATGTCACGGTTTCTCCGATCCGAAATACATATGGGTGTACTCTGTGGGTCATAAATCACGATACACGAATCACGTAGCACGACTCAAAGTTATTCTTCTTGCTCCTTGCTACGCATGCGTTTTCATATAGCCTTTCGCTGGAATATCTTCGGAGCAAAGCTTCCTTTGCTTCTCGTCCTTTTTTCAGGCGCCACCCTGATTTCCTTTCCCGGGCGATCAGCACGGCCGGAAACAACCTTTTCCGCATCCGCCCCGTCCTCTTTCAGGTCTTGGGCTTCCGCATCCCGGACAATCGGCTGGTCCTTTTTGCGCTTCTTTGCAGGCGCATCTGCGCCATCGCGCTGCTCAAGCACCAACACCACATGGCTGGTCCGCTTCCGGATGGTAGCGCCCCTGCCAAATGCCCGCGGCATCATACGTTTTGCCACCGGACCCCCGTTCACCCTTATATCCTTAACATACAAGCCGGATTCGTCAAGCTGAAAATTATGAACGGCATTGGCCATTGCCGATTTCAAAAGCTTCAATACCGGGCTGGCACTGCGCTTAATCAGCCCGTTCAACACGAGTTCGGCATCTGCCGTATTCTTTCCTCTGACCATATCCGCAACCAGCCGCATCTTTCGCGGAGCAATGTGGGCATATTTAAGTTGAGCGTTGATTTCCATATGAAAATATTATTTCTTCCCGGGCGTTTTTGCCGCCGGAGCAGCCGCAGCAGGAGCAGCCGTATTCTTCTTTTGTTCAATCTCTTTTTGCATCTTTCCGCCGTGCCGGACAAATTTCCGGGTAGGAGAAAACTCGCCAAAGTGGTGGCCGACCATGTCCTCCATGACTTTGATCTCGATAAAATTCTTGCCGTTATGCACCCCAAAAGCATAGCCGATCATTTCCGGCGTGATTACTGATGCGCGCGACCATATTTTGATCACAACTTTGGAATTGGGCGAAGTACGCCCCATATGCTTGAGGATGCTCGGATGAACGTATGGACCTTTCTTTAAGCTTCGACTCATAAATTTCTAAATCCTAATTTCTATTTACCCTAATCAAATCCAGAACCCTAATGACTAAATGACGAAATTGTTTTTGACATTAGACATTTCGGCATTGGACATTGATTAGAAATTAGGTCAATTAGATTAATTTGTCATTCTATTTCTTCCTTCTCGATAAAATAAGCCTGTTCGACGTTTTCTTGCGCTTGCGCGTCTTGACTCCGCGCGCGAGCTTGCCCCATGGCGTAGCGGGACCGCGCCTGCGCCCGACTTGGGTACGTCCCTCGCCACCGCCATGCGGATGGTCAACCGGGTTCATCACGGTGCCGCGCACGCTCGGGCGCACTCCTTTGCGGCGGTTGCGGCCTGCAGTGCCAATGGTCATAAACCCGTGCAAAGGATTGGACAACGCCCCGATTGAGGCAAAGTTCTGCTCATGGATCATGCGCACCTCTTTGGAGGGCATTTGAATATTCGTATAGCCTCCTTCTTGGGCAAGTACCAGCGCTCCCACTCCGGCGGACCGGGCGATTTGCGCCCCGTGTCCCCGCTGCAATTCAATATTATATACCATGGTACCAACCGGAATTTTATGCAATGGCATGCGATTGCCCGGCTCAAGCGGAGCATCAGGGCCGGTCACTACCGTAGTTCCTACGACAACATCCTGCGGGGCAAGTACATACCGCTTCTCTCCGTCATGGTAGTGCAGCAAAGCAATAAAGCTCGAGCGATTCGGATCATATTCCAGCGATACCACTCGGCCCGGAATCCCTATTTTGTCATAGGTAAAATCAATCTCGCGCCACAGCCGCTTCACGCCGGATCCTTTATGCCGAGTCGTAATGCGCCCCTGTGAGTTACGCCCCACGTCGCGCTTGCGTCCGGAAGTCAGCCGCTTTTCCGGCCCGTCTGTCTTGGTCAGCACTTTCCGCCAATTGATAAACTCGGCCTGGCGTCTGCCCGGCGATGTTGGAGCGTGTTTTTTAAGTTTGGATTGCATAAAAATTTCTAATTTCTAATTGACCTAATTTCTAAATGGGTATTGGGATTTGATTAGAGCAATTAAAAATTAGGCATTTGTCATTTTACTACTGCATCTCAATCGTCTGTCCCTTTGCAAGCACCACCACTGCTTTTTTAAATCCGCTTTTCCAGCCGATTGTGCGTCCGCGCCTGCGCTCTTTGCCCGGCATGTTAAGTACGCGCACATCCTCTACGGTCACGCTGAAACGCTGTGCTACGGCAGCCGCCACTTCGCGCTTGTTTGCCGTACCCGCAACCACAAATGCATACTCGCCGGATTTGACCATGGTCTTTTCCGTAATATGCGGCCGTATTAAAATGCCAAACGTGTCGTTTTTCATAATTACTTGGCAAAAATTTCTATCGCGGATTTCGGAAGCATTAAAAATTTATGCTGCATCACTTCGTAGGTGTTCAGATTGCGGGCTTCATCCACCGTAACCCGGTTGATGTTTCGCATTGCCCGGCGCGCCGTATCGTCTTTTGCGGAAAGGGCCACCAGTATGCTCTTATTGCCCTTTAACTCGGCAAGCTCGTTCTGGCCGGCAAGTTTCCGAAACATCTCGGACGCATGCTTGGTCTTGGCCTCGGAAAAATGCAGGTCTTCCATCACCACCAATTCGCGATCCCGCAGTTTTGCCGAAAGCACGACTGCAAGCGCTTTGTGCGCCATTTTCTTATTGATCTTTTTTTCGTAATTTTTATCAGCCCGCGGTCCGTGCGTAATGCCGCCGCCTTTCCAGATCGGCGAGCGCGTGGATCCGTGCCGCGCGCGGCCCGTACCTTTTTGGCGCCACGGCTTTCTGCCGCCGCCGCTCACTTCGGCCCTGCTTTTCGTGTGCGCCGTACCCGAGCGCCTGTTCGATGCCTGACTCGTCACCACCTGGTGCACCAGATCGGCATTCCACTTCAAACCAAACACCCCGTCCGGCAACTCCACGGTTCCGGCCTCTTCCCCTGTTTGGTTGTATACCTTGACCTGCATAATAATTTCTAATGTCTAATTTCTAATTGATCTAATCAAATCCCAATGATTTTTAGAAATTAGGTCAATTAGGAATTCGTCATTTTAGCCCCGTATCTCCACCAATGTTCCCCGCCGGCCTGGTATTGCCCCGCGCAATGCCAGGATTTTATTTTCCACGTCTACTTTCTCCACCTTGACCTTTCGGATCGTCACGCGATCCGCTCCCATACGGCCGGCCATGCGCATGCCTTTGATGACGCGCTGGGGCCAAGTCGCACCGATGGATCCTGGCTGGCGATGGGCGTGCTTGGTGCCGTGCGTAGCCGGCGCACCATGAAAGCCGTGGCGCTTGACTACGCCCTGAAATCCTTTGGCTTTCGAGATACCGCTTACGCGTACGCGATCCCCCTCCTGGAACACCGATGCGTCAATGATTGTGCCGAGTTCCGGCAGCACATCCGCTGGCGCATCAGTACCCTTCTTGTGCGTGCGTGTTTTTACGCGAAATTCCTTTACATAACGGAAGTTTCCAAGCCCCTTAAAGTGTCCGATCTGCGGTTTGGCAATATTCTTTGCCTTTTTCTCGCCCGTACCAAGCTGCACGCCGGAATATCCATCCTTTTCCTTGGTGCGAATCTGAATCACGGTATTCGGGAGCACGGAAATAAAAGTCACCGGGATTACATTGCCCGTTGCGTCAAAAATCTGCGACATATTCACTTTTTCTCCCAAAAGGCATTTCATATGATCATGGTAACAAAAAAGCCGGATGTCCGGCGCGATCAGCACAGGTCACTATGTTCTCATTTGTTGCTTTAAAAAATTTACATCATCTTCACCTCAATATCCACCCCCGCAGGCAGGTTGAGATTGGTAAGCGAATTGATCGTACCCGCTGACGGGCTTAAAATATCAATCAGCCGCTTATGCACGCGCATCTCATACTGCTCCCGGGCGTTTTTATGGACAAAGCTGGACCGGTTTACCGTATACCGGTGTATCTCGGTTGGCAACGGAATAGGCCCGACCACGTCGGCGCCGTTTCGGATCGCGGTATCAACAATCTGCTTGACCGAATTATCAATAATCTTCGAGTCATATGCCCGCACTTTGATCCGCACCCTTGTTTTCAATTCTTCGACAGGTTTCTTCGTTGCCAAGGAACTTGGGAGAGATTAGAGATTAGTAGGTAGAGATTAGTAGGTGACGAATTTCGTTTTCCAAACTATTCTCTACTCTCTATTCTCTACTCTCTTATTTAACTATCTTCGTTACCACGCCCGCGCCGACGGTGCGGCCTCCTTCGCGGATCGCGAAGCGCTGCCGCTCTTCAAGCGCTACCGGCACGATCAGCTTGACTACAAATTTGATCGTGTCTCCGGGCATGACCATCTCAACCCCTTCCGGCAGAGTTACCTCGCCCGTCACATCCGTGGTGCGGATGTAAAACTGCGGCTTATAACCTGCAAAAAACGGGGTGTGCCGACCTCCTTCCTCTTTGGTAAGGATATATACTTCGGATTCAAAATCAGTGTGCGGCGTTACGGACCCGATCTTGGAGATCACCTGGCCGCGCTCCACGTCTTCCTTTTTCAAACCGCGCAACAGAATCCCCGCGTTGTCTCCAGCCATACCTTCGTCAAGGGATTTGTTGAACATCTCTATGCCGGTCACCGTGGTCTTTGCCGTATCCTTCATACCCACGATCTCAATTTCCTCGCCTACCTTCACTTTGCCGCGCTCAATGCGTCCGGTTACCACCGTACCGCGTCCTTCAATCGAGAATACGTCTTCCACCGGCATCAAAAACGGCTTGTCCAGATCGCGTACGGGCTCCGGCACATAGGTATCCAGGGCATTGGTGAGTTCAAGAATCTTCTTCACCCACGGATCTTCCATGGAAGTCGCCTCAAGCGCTTTGAGCGCAGACCCGCGGATAATCGGAGTCTCGTCTCCGGGAAACTCATATTTTTTCAAAAGCTCGCGCACTTCTGCCTCAACCAGATCAATCAATTCCGGATCATCCACCATGTCGCACTTGTTCAGAAAAACTACGATTGCCGGCACGCCTACTTGCCGTGCCAGGAGAATATGCTCGCGCGTCTGAGGCATAGGGCCGTCAGTTGCGGATACCACCAAAATCGCGCCGTCCATCTGTGCGGCACCCGTGATCATGTTCTTGATATAGTCTGCGTGTCCCGGAGCGTCGATATGCGCATAGTGGCGTTTCTCGGTCTCGTATTCCGCGTGGTGCAACGCAATCGTAATCCCGCGCGCTTTTTCCTCGGGAGCGTTGTCAATCTGGCTCACGTCCTCAACCCGGGATACGAATCCGGCCAAATGCAATGCCTTGGTAATAGCCGCGGTCAAGGTAGTCTTGCCGTGGTCAACGTGTCCGATGGTGCCGACATTGACGTGCGGCTTGGTTCGTTCATATTTTCCTGCCATTTGTTTTTGCAAATATCCGCGATATCTCACCGTTGAACGTAGCCGATGCAAAAACATCAGCACCATGCACGGAGGAATCCGCGTACATAAGCTTAATTACCTTAATATGTATGTATCACAAATAGTAGCAAATCCCATAAAAAGTGTCAATACGCGCTTACACCGGCAAATCTTCGAGCCGGATGTCTTCCAGATGCACGGGCAAGCCGACAGTTTCGCTTTTGCCAAATGCGGCAAATTTGCGATACGGCGCCGGCTCTGTGGACGGATGCCGAAACTCTGGACTCCCGATGGATGTTGATGCCGGAGAAATCCCTCCAAATGTCGGAGTATTGGCATCGTGGCGGATATCAGGTTCCAATTCAGGAGCTCCGGCTTGGAACAGATTCGAGTAGCCGACAGGGTCTTCTTCACGCTCCAGCAAACGCTCGTACTCGGCAAAAGACATGACAACCAGATCCGGCTCTCCGTTCTCAACAAAAATAAACTTATGATCCTTGTTCTGCTTGACGAATTGTTTAAGTTTTGCCAAATCCATAAAAATCACATAACACGTAGAACATAAAACGATAAAACCGGATTTATTTTTGTTCTACGTTCTCTGTGCTACGTTTTACGTTATCTTTTGCCCTCAATAATCTGCTGCGCCACATTGCCCGGCACTTCCTCATATCGGTCAAACTCCATAGTAAAGGACGCGCGGCCCTGCGTCAATGACCGCAACGTCGTCACATATCCGAACATCTCGGACAACGGCACTTTGGCATCAATGACCTTAATGCCCATACCGCGGTCATCCATCTGCTCGATCCTGCCGCGCTTGGAATTCAAATCTCCGGTTACCTCGCCGAAAAACTGCTCCGGCACCACCACCTCGATCTTCATGATCGGCTCAAGCAATACCAAACCGGCCCGTTTGGTCACCTCCTGCAGACACATGGAGCCTGCAATCTTAAACGCAGCCTCGGACGAGTCAACTTCATGGTATGATCCGTCATACAGGGTAATCTCAACATCCACTACCGGGTAGCCGGCAAGCACGCCCCGCTCCAAGGCCTCTTTCACCCCCTTCTCAACCGCCGGAATATATTCCTGCGGGATCACGCCTCCCTTGATCGCATTTACAAATTCAAATCCCTTGCCCGGCTCAAGCGGCTTGGCGCGCAGGCGCACATGGCCGTACTGCCCGCGCCCTCCTGATTGTTTGATATATTTACCCTCGGCTTCAGCTTCTTTCTTAATGGTCTCGCGATACGCCACCTGCGGCCTGCCCACGTTTGCCTCCACGCTGAATTCGCGCTTCATGCGGTCAACCAAAATTTCCAGATGCAGCTCGCCCATGCCCGAGATAATCGTATCTCCGGTTTCCAGATCCCCCTTGATGCGAAACGTCGGGTCCTCCTGGCT
>JACQRW010000019.1 GCA_016206285.1 Candidatus Sungiibacteriota bacterium | reverse complement strand
TTATACCATATTTTTACAAAACAAAAAACGAACACGATACCCGCAATTAAGAAAATTTTTTACGCTAAGTGGGAAGTATGAAACTTTTCCGGATAATGCGATTCAAGCCGCACAACAATGAACTGAGAAATAGATCTCAACACCATCTTTTCTTCCAAATCTTTCGTAAGCCCGTGCTGGTCATACCCTACGCAAATCACATCCGGTTTATGCTCAGCGATTACATTATAACTTCCCTGCACTTCATCGCCTAAAACCGCCAGCGTCACTTCCAGAACTTTACCAACCGCGGCAAGACGCTCTTGCTCCGAATGGAGAGGTATTTTATTTTTCAACTCTGCAACCATCCGATCCCGTGCCACCACAGCGATCAACTCATCTCCATGCTCCGCTGCCTGCCGGAGAAAATCCAAATGCCCCGGATGCAGCCGGTCAAACACCCCGAATACCATTACTCTTTTTATTTTTGACATCACAACACTTCATTCTGGTAACAGCTCTCGCAGTAAACGATTTCTGGTTTTTCCGGAGAGTAGCTGGTTTCAAACTCATTCGGACATTTGCCTGCGCCGTGCGGGTGCGTGGCGGCATTTTGGTAGATATTCCGTTCATCCGCGGCGCCATTGCACTGGCACGCGCGCCTCCAGAATTTGGGCGGATTGATAAGTTTGAACCGCTCAAGAAATCTGCAGTTTGGGCAAGCACGCGGCAGCGGGATCCCCATGCTCCGGTAAAACGCAAGCTCCATGGGGATAAAACGATAAGCTTTGTTACATACAGCACACCCGATCACTTCTTTGAGAATATCGTCAGTCGCGTCATCGACGTGATCGGGCAAATCCTCTGCTTTTATAGTTGTCTGAAATTCCCGCACTTCCGGCTCGCGCCATACATATCCTTGGACTTCGGCATCTTCTTTGGACAATGGGAAAAAGTCATGCGTGAGCGTTTCATTGTATGCGAACGGAGAAAATTCCGGCGGAAAAAACTCGCCGTAGCGGTACACTCTTCCTTGTGCATCGGTGTACGGCATATCATTCATATGTTGGATGATCTTTTCGCGCAGAGCAAAATAGTCCTCTTTTGAATACTGCTTATTAAAGATGCAATATTCTTTTTTGCGCAAACTTACACAGCCGAACAGATTTGAGGATGTATTACAATAGGTAGAGTATTCCAGATCACGGCATCCATCCCAACACTCCCAACAAAATCGGAGTCCGGAACTGTTGAATCCGGAGGTAAGACACTCGTACACCAGCGAAGCGTTCACTCCAAAGGTTGAGTAATCGTACGCCTCGCTGGTCTTTGGAAGCAGCATTTGGGAATATTTTACATTTTCGGCATCCTGTACGGAATAGGACTGATGCACATTCTTGTCGTTATAGAGCAATTGCCCATTTACATTCACGTTATGATATCCATGGAAATACTTGACGGGAAACTGTATCCAAAGTTCATGTGCCTTTTGAAGTATATCCCGCATCGAACGATATGACCCGGCATTCAATTTTTTTAATTCTTCAAAATATTCTTCTTTTGAGTATGACTTGTTAAAAATATAGTAGGATTTATTACGCAAATTCACACAACCAAAACAGTTGTTGCAGCTGGTCAGATCTTTTGAAAACCATACATCGGTGCACCGCTCGCAATCTATCGAGAAAAATACGCGATAGCTTTCTTCCAGTATGACACTCTCATAGCAAAACTCGCTTTTGGCCACTTCATAGGTATCAAACGAATCCTTTAGTGAAGTGCCTTTTACCGCATATGCGCAATTCTCCGAATAATTAAGATCAAAACAGAGATAGCAATTTTTTAAAAACCCGGCGTTATCGCAATAGTCGGAATTTATGTTACCAAGTACGCTTTTCGAAAATAGCGGAACCGTATAAAGCAATTCTCGAAATTGTTCAAAAAACGGACGGGAAAAATCATAATCGCGGCCGTATGCCATTGCATCCCATTTGTCAGACCACCAGTATTCGCGGTCATACACTTTAACTGCCGCCTGCGCAGGAAAACTGGAGAAAATCTCTTTCCCCGATGCCTCGTCTTTATGCCGAAATAGTGACCGGTCATTTTTGAACAAAAACCGTCGGATCATCCGACAGTCCGGACACCAGGTCGGCGGTGGAACCTTCACCTTCTCGTAAAACGAAAAATCCTCCGGCTCAATGAGGAATTCTTTTTTGCAGTTTTGACAAATTTTGTTCTCCGATTGCATGAAATATAGAGAGAGATGCGACTGCCGGGTTAGGAGAAAATAAAAAATCGCCTTTCCCTTGCTTGTTGTTATAATACCGATCCAGAAAAATTATGCAACTAAATCAGCGGTTCGGGATGGGATTCTTGTTGCGGTTGCTGCTGAGTCTCTATTGCGGAAGCCGCTTGTCCCGAGCTGGTCGAGGGATTCTTTCGAAACAGGACCGACTCTTCCTCCTCTTTCAGCATACGCGCCACATCATCCCGATGCATGGCATATTTTTTGCGCGATTGCTCGACAATCCGGTTCTTATACGGCGGATGCGTGGGCGGGAAAATTTTCAAAGTCTGCGCCGAAAACGGATCATAGGTCTCGCCGTCAATCGTCTCTTTGATATAAAACTCCTGCATGCCAAGGTTGATCATATCTTTTGCCTTGAAAACCGGCGTATATTCGGTTTCAAGCCGTTGGGCATCATCGCCTCCAACACGGAACGATATCAAATTTGCAACATTTCCGAGCACGGTTGCAAGCAGAGAGGGGGGTAGTTGCGCCGTATACTGGTGAGCCACCACGATATTCAATCCGTATTTTCTTGCCTCGGAGAACAAGTTGACAAACGAATCTGTCACGAGATTCTGAAACTCATCAACATAGAGATAAAAGTCGCTTCGATCTTCTTCCGGCATTTCGGCACGCGCCATGCCGGCCTGCTTAATTTTAGTGATAAACATCGAACCAAAAAAGCTTGAGTTTTCTTCCCCAATCTTTCCTTTGGAAAGATTGATAAGCACAATCTTTTTTGTATTGATAAGCTCCTCCAAATCGAGCTTGTTCTCTTTTTGCGCAAAAATATTGCGAAGCATGGGCATGGAAAGAAACTGCCCCAACTTGTTGACAAGCGGCACGATGGCATCCGTATCGAATTTCTCCGACCAGTCGGCAAACTCGACCGCAAAAAACCTCCGCACCATATCGTCGGTGATATATTCGATCACGCGCTGGCGGTACGGCCGGTCCGTCAGCATCGAGATCATGCCGCGCAGCGTAGCTTCCGGGTAATCAAGCAAAGCCAGCACCGTAAATCGGAATACATGCTCAAGCCGCGGCGTCCAATTGGCGCCGAATTGCTTTTCCATGACCTCGATCAGCCCCTGCGCCATCTGATGCTTCAGCTCCACCGGAACCTTTTGTAACGGATTGAACGAGATCGGGTATTCGGCATCAGACGGATCAATCAGTACCACATCATCAATCCGTTCCTCCGGAATAAATTTTAAAATCTCCTCTATTACATCGCCGTGCGGATCAATAAAACAAAGTCCGTAATTGTATACGATATCCTGGCGTACAAAAAGCTCCAGCAGCTTTGACTTGCCCACGCCGGATTTGCCGACAATATACACGTGCCGGCGGCGGTCTTTGCGCTTGATCCCGAAAATATATTTTTTAGATTCCATCGGCGCCTCATAATTGGTGCGTCCGATAAATGAAACATCTTTCGGATCAATCTGCTGGTATATCGGCAGATCCGACGGGGGCGGCGCATATTTTGAAAGATGAATTTTTCCTTCTTTGGCCATACAGATAAATAATTTTATAGCAAAAGACCTCCTTGCAAGTGATTATTTTCCAATACCCGGCAAATCGGCGCGTTCGTCTTCCTCGCCGAATATGGCAAGACCCATGGGCGGGCCGATCTTCCGGGCCTCCACCTTGCGGATAAGCTGTGCGGACATGACCGGTTTGGTCGGCAGATGGTAGATCGTGGCAAGCGCTTCGGTATTGAGCACCATGTGCGAAGTTTTCCAACCCCAAATGCCAAAATGAAATCCTTTGAGCTCCAAAATGTTTTCCGCAAATGACTGCGGATAGATGTAACGCTCGCGGTAATGCCGATAAATTTTTCGCTGCCGCGCCAGATACCGGCGCTTGGGAAAGAAGGGCGGAATTATCCCGAAGTGGTATTCCACGCGCGTGGCCGAGCCCTTGTTATAGTAAAACTCATTGAATGCTTTTGAAGCGTGCTGATTGAGCGCTGATGCAACGCCGCGGCGGGCGAAATTTGAATTATATGCTTCGGGTGCGGTCATATACAGATAGCGAATCACGGTCTCAAAAGCAGGCTTGGCGATGTTTTTGTCAATCGCCTTGATGAGTTCGGCATCACCGAACCCGGGATAGAGGCGCGTCATCGAAGTCTCGCCGTATTCCTGGCTCACGATCTTTTGCGTATTTCTTTCTTTGAGTTTCTCAATTTCCGCCTCTCCTTTATTTTTCCACCAATCGCCAAGCACCGGCCTGATCAATATCTGCATCCATAGTTCCTCTTTGGGGCCGCACTTGCCAAGTACTTCCAACAGGGTCGCGAACGGGTCAAGCCGGAAATCCTCTTCGGATTCCTCGAAATCAACATACGTACGGATCGGATATACGTCGGGCCGGGAAAGAATTTGCTCGCTGCCGAAAAGACGGCGCGGGATTTTCAGCACCTCTTCGGCGGTCGGCGGCATGCGGTGGATATAGTCCTCGGATTCCGGAATCTCAACCAGTTCAAGATCCGGATACTGGGAGTAGAGCGCTGTCTGTACCATGGTCCAATTGTCTTTTGTCGCACGCATAAAAAATCGGATCTCGCCGCCAAAGCTAACCAGCTCCAAAGAGGACCACTTCGTTACTTCCCCGTCCCACCACGTTTCTTTGATGTTGCCCGGAGAATTGACAAGTGCATAGATGGAGGCAAGCACCTGCTCCATGGCGCGGGGCGAGCGAAGAATTTCCCGCGGGATTTTCAGTTCATACATGGACCACACCAGATGCCTCCGGTACCACTCGCGAATATAGGCAAGCCACAAAGACCGCGCCAAAAGAAATAGGATCGGGAACACCCAAAGCCACCAGATGCTGATGATCCAGGACCGGAATGCCGCGATACCTTCGAGAATCTGGGAAGTTGCGGAATTATCAAAAGGCATATAAAAATTTAAAATAAAAAACAACTGTGCGAGGCGTTGGCAAATTCGCTCCGGCACAGTGTTATTGTAACTCGTATTGCCCTTTCTATACAAGCGTATACTCCTCGTTTTCCGTTTTGCGGAAAAGAGATTTGTTTTGGAGATTCAAAAGAATGGTTTGCGGCTTTACGGCCCGCTTTTCAAGCACGAGTTTGACTGCCTGGTCTTTGGAAAGCGGTTTTTTGGCGGCCTTGAACACCGATACCAGCACTTCGCGCACTGCTCCGGGTTCAAATCCCCATGAAGCAAGACCATACAAACCCCTGCCCACCAGCACAAAGCGCTTATCTTTGATCAGCTCATTATGCACGGTTTGCGGATGAGCCTTGCGCTTGCTCCATCCTGCTGCGTCTATGGCCGACGCAACCTGCCGAAAATGCAATGGTTGGTTTGACTTCATGAGCGCGGCATATGCCTTGTCTTTCACTCCGGTAGGGCTGACCGTAGGCCAGGAAACAAGGCCGTACTCGCCATAGGGATTTTTCTGGATCATCTTGGAAGTGGCAAGATAGGCTTCGAGTACACGCTGCTCCGGTTCATGCCCCATCACATCTGCGGCATTTTTTGCCGCAATTTCATACAGTTTTTTCTCCGGAACCGTAACTCCGCTTTTCCCAAGATCGGCAGAAACTCCGGCAAGCACTTTCTCGACATCTGCCGCAACTGAGCGGTCAAGCGACCATCGTTCGTGGTGAACATCAGTCTCCGGAATCTTCTGGAAAATTTTGTTCAGCGTAAGGAGCAGCACCAGATCACGATGGTGCGCTTTATCGGCACACTCTGCCAAAAACCGGTGGTGGGCCGCAACATTGCCAAAGCTCGCCAAACGCGCTTCAAGCACTCCAAAAAGAGGCTGGAGCTCAGCAAGATTTTCTTCTTTGCGCAGCAGTTTGAGCGCATCAGCTTCAATCTGGCGTACGCGCTCGCGTGTAATTTTATACTCTCTGCCGATGGATTCAAGCGTAGCAACCTTGCCGCCTGCAAGACCAAAACGCCGCTTAATCACATCTTGCATGCGGCGGCTTGCCAGTTTTTTGAGAATTGTTTTACTCGCCTCGCGCGGCGAAAAAGGAAGTTGAATTTGAGCCATGTACCAGATCTATTATTCCAATAATAACATACTGCTTTTTTCTTGTCAAATATCTGGATTCATTGCACTTAGCCCGACTTCGGGCGGGACAGATTATTCCAGATGACCAGTAAAGGACTTGCCACAAAGATGGATGAATACGTCCCGAAAATGATCCCCACGGCCAAGGCAAGGGAGAAGTAGTGGACCGTGGCGCCGCCAAAGAAGAATATCGCCCCCAGCACAAGCAGTACTGTCAGTGAAGTGTTGATTGACCTGGCAAGGGTTTCGTTGACGCTCCGGTTCACGATTGATTCGTACGAGTCACCGTCTTTTGTCTTACGCAGATTTTCGCGCGTCCGGTCAAAAACAACGATGGTATCATGGATCGAGAAACCCATGATTGTCAGAAGAGCAGTAATAAAAAGAGAGTCGACTTCCACCCCATACAAATGTCCTAAAACTGCAAAGAGACCGGTCGGGATAACCAGATCGTGTACCAGCGTCGCAATCGCAACTATGCCGTACTTCCACGATGGAAGGGGCTTGGAAACACGCCGGAATGCCCAGGCAATGTACAGCACGATTGCTATGATCGCAAGCACAATCGCCAACATGGACCGCTGGCGAAGCTCCGCACCGATTGTGGGGCCGATTGTGTCAAAGCGTTTCTCGACAACTGCACCGGCATCCGGTACCGCAGATTTCAGGCGGGCCAGAATTTGCTGGTGCATACTTTCATCCACGGTCTTAAAACGAAGCAGTATTGCGTTTCCCCCGGCGGACGTCGGGGTTCCTGCAGATTGCACAATAACCGTGCCCAGATCAAGCCCGTCCAAAGTTTGTTTAATTTTGTACGGATCTGGTTGTGAGATCCCCGATCCCTGAAATTCGACTTCCAAAAGCGATCCTCCGGTAAAATCAATCCCCTCTTTCAGCCCCCAGATCATAAAAGCAGCAATGCCGCCGAGCACCAGAAGCCCGGAAATTGCAAGATATATATATTTGTGACCGATAATGTTCATAAACTAGCGAGTAGAGATTAGAGATCAGAATTCGTTAAACTCTATTTCCAAATCCGCTTAAAAATAAAGCCCGATATTTTTCAAGATGCCGATTTACCGTTACGCGCAAAAGCATGCGCGTGACACTGATCGCAGAAAACATCGAAACAAGAATCCCGATGCCAAGCGTCAACGCAAATCCCTTGACTACGCTCGTACCCAGCCAGTATAAGATCAGCGCGGTCAGCAAGCTCGAAATATTAGAGTCGCGGATCGATGTCCATGCGCGCCCGAATCCTTCCTCAATCGCATCTTCAAGACGTTTGCCGTTTTGGAGTTCTTCTTTGAGCCGCTCAAAAATAAGCACGTTTGCATCTACAGCCATACCAATTGAGAGCACGATACCGGCGATTCCCGCAACAGTAAGCGTAACCGGAATCAGTTTAAAGAGCGCCAAAAGTATTACCACATAAAATAAAAGCGCCAATACGGCAAGCACGCCCGGCAGGCGGTACCAGAAGATCATAAAAAGTGTCAGCACCAGAAATCCGATCATGCCTGCGTACAAGCTTTTCTGAAGCGATTCGGCACCCAGCGACGCGCCGATGGTCTGCTGCGAAATCAATGTAATCGGCACCGGAAGCGCACCCGCATTCATCCTGCCAACCAACTCTTTTGCTTCCTGGGGCGTGAAGTTTCCGGTGATCTGCGCCTTGCCGCCGGTGATCTCTTCATTCACCACCGGGGCCGAAATGGGAGCACCGTCAAGATAAATTCCGATTCGCCTGCCCTTGTTTTTTTTCGTAAGCTCGGCAAAAATTTTCGATCCTTCATCGTTAAACTCCAGCCCCACGGTCGCCTGTCCGGTGGTCTGGTCAAACTGAACCGCTGCGTGCTGGAGATATTGCCCGGTCAACTGTGTTGGTGAAAAGTACGGGTCTTCGATCATCCGCGGCCCCTTATTTTTTATATCATCTAAAATGGCTTTTTGTTCCGCCTCAGGCCGCTCTTCGCGGAATTCCAAAAACGGAGTTTCGCCGATTACCTTAATCGCCGTATTGATATCCCGGACTCCGGCAAGCTCCACGATAAGCCGCCATTCGCCTCCTGATTTCTCAACCTGCACCAGCGGTTCCGAAACGCCAAACAGATTCACTCTGCGCTCAATCACGTCCCGCACCGCATCAAGCGAGTTTGCCTGATCTCCTGACGCGATATTTTTCACGTCCGCGCCGTAGACCAGATGAGTGCCGCCCTGGATATCAAGCCCCAAACGGTACGGCACATTGATCCTGGAGTTTTCAATCCGCCCGCGCATTACTTTGCGAAGTCCGACTTTATCAATGGCCTTATCCGCCCAGCCCGGCGCATCAAACACAGTAAGCAAAACTCCTACAACAAAAAACCCGGCCACAATATAGCGCACGGTGGAAGCGGAAACCCTTTGCTTTTTTACACCTGCTTTTGCAACTGCCATATCAAAAACACTAACAGATGAAACATTTTTGTGCAAGACCCCCGCCTACAATGCTGTATAAAAATCTGTCATATTATCTTGGGAACTTTTTGGCGCAATGCGCCTTATTATTTTCTCTTTCTCTATGGGGCTGATATGCGTCCGCGCCACTGCATGCTGGAGCATACTGATGGTCTGATCGTAGGTCTTGCGGTCAACCGGATACGGGGTTGCGTCTTTGCCGCCGTGCGCAAAACTGTAGCGCGCAGGGTCCTCATACGAGGGTTTTGCACCATAGACTATCTCTGCGACTAAAGCAAGTGCGCGTACGGTCTTGGGACCCACGCCCTGCGTGGCCACCAGTTTTTCGTACGACTGCGGCTTCTCTTCCGTTACCCGCGCCAAAATTTTCTCAAGATATGCGCTCCGGGAAAAATCTTCGGCAACAACCGGATGATAGGAAAATTCAGTATCTTCAAGTTTGAGCAGGGTGAGTTGCTCCCCTCGACTGCGCTCGGGGCAAGCCCCTCCTTGCTCCTTGATCGCGAGCATCTTCGACAGGTGCGAAGCATGCTTGCGCAAAATGGTAATTTCTTTCATCAACGGCTGGTATCCGGCACCCACCAGTTCGGTTGAGCGCTCGCGCGTATCGCCGCTCGTGCGGCTCACCAAATTGAGCACCCGATCGCCGACCGATTGCGATGAGATCGCCGCATGCGGCTCGCATACCATATCATCCGCGCTTTCCGAATACCAGTGATACCGCCGCGCCGATCCCATACTCTGATTCATCCCCTGCTGTACCACAGCCCATGCGCCTCCGCCGGTTGGCGGATGAGAAAAAAAGAAAGCGTGATGGTACAGCTGAAACCCGTCCTGCACAAGCGAAGAATCGACTTTCGCGGCCATGCGCGAATTGTACGCAAGATTGTGCGTCTGCCCGTCCGGCAAACCAAGCCATTGCCCCCACCGTTCAATCTCCTCCGGAGTTTTTCGCGAAGTCTTGCCCTTGCCCCCGCAGATAAATATGCCGAGATTCCGCTCCTCATGTCGGATTGCTTCTTTCAGCGCCGCAGTTAAAATAGTAGTCAGCCCGGATGCGTTCCAGTCAAAAGCAAGCACCGTACCTAAAGACTGAAACCACACCGGATCCGAAATCCGCCGGATAAATTCATCCGGCCCGTACTCCTCCACCAGCACCCGCACCATCTCCCGTCCCAACTTCACCATCCGCTCAAACAGCCACTTCGGACAGGTCCCGGTATCAAGCGTAAATGTAGCTACCCCACGATGCATATAGGGAAAGTATAACAAAAAAGAAAAGTACCGACCATTGCAGATCGGCACCCATTGATCGCTTCGCCTATCATAATACAGGCGTTAAGGGAAAATCTCTTGGTGCTCAAGCGGTCCGTCGTAGTTTTTGAACTGAACCGGAATCGTGATACGTCTTCCACTCTGAACGCGCCCATCAATATATTGCGGGGAAGATCTCGTGTACACCATAAAGTGCAGATGCGGAATATGACCTATCCAGCCGCTTTGCCCCGTATAGGCGAGCAGTTGACCCTGGTCTACAAATTCCTCCTCATGAACTTGTCTTGAACCGTAGGCAAGATGCGAATAGAGTCCGCAGGTATTGTCATTATGTTCTATGACAATAAAATTCGTTGCAAAGAAAAGCCCATTGCCTATGGAGGCGTCCATTCCATTGTAGAAGATCTGACTCAAGGTATAAGCCACTGATATATGACCACCCCGAGCTGCACGGACTTCCGTTCCCAACGGCAGTGCAAAATCAAGCGCATAGGTCAAATCGAGCGGTGTGCCGTATCGTGGCTGGTGATCAAAGTGGCTGTAGGGACCATTGAATCCTTGGATGATGGATACGGAGTGCTGATTTGCATCAAATGGGAATAAATAAAGAGCAGGCATGACATCCTCCCTTTTGAATAGGTCGGGGACTGTCGCATATAAAAAATTTAGCATGAATACGGTGCGGGATCAAGCCCCTGTCCACTTCACAGATAATCAAATCCCCGCGATAATATTTCTCACCTCACTCAACACTTTTTGCGGCACCGGATCGCGCTCAGGCGATTTGCCCGGATACCGCCATGCCGTGATCACGATGATCTGTTTTTGCTTGACCGCATACATCACCCAGATTTCGGAATAGTTTTTTTTACCCGCCGTAGCCTTGGCGAAGGTGGGTCCTTCCTTGGGCTGCATGCACGCAATGGCTCCATCCACGATCCCCTCCTCAATCCGCATCGGATGCCGGATGATCCGCTTCACTCGCGCCTCGCTCAAACGGTAATAGCGCATCTTATCATGGCTGTGATGCGTCCAGACGTACGTTTGGGAACTCTTTAACAAAGGCATATGCCTATGCTATCACACTATCGCAGCAAATCCGAGTAAAAAATTCTGCAATGATGCACCCCGTTTTTCTTTGGCATCCATGAAGAATTTTTTACTCGGATTTGCGGAGACGAGCAGGATATAAAAATTTTACTTCTTCAACCCCAGTGCGCGTTTGCGGCGTTCTTCGTTTTCATCCAGTACCATTTTGCGGATGCGGATGTTCTTTGGCGTGACCTCTACAAGCTCGTCGTCGCCGATATATTCGAGTGCGTCTTCAAGACCCATAACGCGCGGAGTGTTGAAGTGCTCGGTGGCGCCGTCTCCCTTTGAGCGCATATTGGAAAGTTCTTTTTCTTTGCATACATTTACCGACAGATCATTGCTGCGCGAATGCTGCCCAACCACCTGGCCTTTATATACCTGCACGGCCGGACCCAAAAAGAGCTGGCCGCGATCCTGTGCCGCCACCAGGCCAAAGAGCGTAGTCACGCCGGTCTGATGCGCCACGAGCGAACCGTTTTCGCGCTCGCGCCATGGAGCCGAATCTTTTTGATAGCGATAAAATGTGCTGTGCATAATACCAAGTCCGCGAGTGTCGGTGAGAAATTCATTTCGATAGCCAAAAAGCCCGCGTGTAGGAACGACAAATTCCATATAGGTAATGCCGTTTTCAGTGCGCATCTCCTGCATCTCGCCGTGTCTGCTTCCCAATTTCTGAATCACGGCTCCCGAGTGCTCATCCGGCACCTCGATTATGAGCCGTTCAAAAGGAGTCATGCGGACATTATCAATCTCACGATCAATCACCTGTGGCCGCGATACCTGAAACTCATACCCTTCGCGCCGAAGCCGCTCGATAAAAATGGCCAGATGCAATTCACCGCGTCCGGAAACCACCCACCCGGTCTGTCCCGCTTCCTGAGACGTATCCTCTACCCGCAGCGCCGTGTCGGTTTCAAGCTCGCGATACAGCCGCTCGCGGATCTGGCGCGAAGTCGAGTACTCACCCTCCTGTCCGGCAAACGGGGAGTCGTTGACCAGGAAAGTCACCTTTACGGTCGGCTCTTCAATATCAAGCAACGGCAATGCGACAGGAGTATTCACATCCGCAATGGTCTCGCCGATCTGGATATCCGCGATGCCGGCAATTGCCGCAATGTCCCCGGCAGCCACCTCATCGGCCTCGATGCGTTCAAGTCCGAGAAAAGTCATGAGCGAAACCAGACGGTATTTTTTCATCTCCCCGGCACGGTTTATATGCATGACATCCTGACCGCGCCTGATCACACCGTTGTATACCCTGCCCACGGCAATGCGCCCCTTGAAATTATCTCCGCTGATCGTAGTTGCAAGCATCTGCAGGGAAGCTGCCGGGTCGCCGGAGGGCTGCGGAATATGCTCTACAATCGCATCAAAAATCGGCGTGATATTTTCCATGGCCCCAAGGTCGACCGTCAGTCCAGCCTTGCCATTTTTTGCCGATGCATAAATTACGGGAAAATCAAGCATATGCTCGTCCGCGCCAAGCTCAATAAAAAGGTCAAGTGTTTTATCCACCACCACGTCGCACCGCGCATCCGGCTTGTCTATTTTATTCACCACCACAATCACCTTTAATTTTTTCTCAAGCGCCTTTTTTAACACAAACCGCGTTTGAGGCATAGGCCCTTCTTTTGCATCCACCAGGAGCAGGCATCCGTCCGCCATAGTCAAAATCCGCTCGACTTCGCCGCCAAAGTCCGCGTGTCCGGGAGTATCAATAATATTGATCTTAGTTTCTTTCCATTGGATGGCCGCATTTTTGGAAAAAATCGTGATCCCGCGCTCCCGCTCAAGCTCGTTCGAATCCATGATCAAATCCTGCCCGGCAGATTCCTTATTCAAATGCGTCTCGGATTGGCGCAGCAAAGCATCCACCAACGTGGTTTTCCCGTGATCTACGTGCGCGATAATGGCAACATTGCGAATATTCATAGAATGCGAAGAAATTAAAAATCTGCCGGTAGCCAGCAGAAAAACCTGTCTCTCATGCCAACCACAGAATGGTAGCATATATTTTGGATTATGTAAAGAATATGAGTACGTCATACCAAAACTTCTACTACTAGTCTGTTACGATCGTATAGAAATGATAGTAACTGCAACACCTGCTGTACAGATATTGAACAAAACAAAAACCCCGACTCCGCCAGTTGGCGGATCGGGGAATTTTTGCGGAAAATCCAAGAGGATTACCAGTTGCTGTCTCGGCGTCCTCCGCCAAAACCGCCACGGCCTCCGCCGCTGTTGCCACCGCGGTCATTGAAGTCACGGCGAGGAGGGCGTGCCTCCATCGGGCGTGCTTCATTCACGGTAAGCGTGCGGCCGTCGAGTTCTTTGCCGTTCCACATCTCGATCGCTGCCTGGGCCTCGTCATCGGTTGCCATTTCGACAAAACCGAATCCTTTTGAGCGGCCTGACATGCGGTCAATGATGATGGTTGCGGTCTCGACAGTCCCTGACTGCGCAAACGCATCCTTCAAAGTGTCTTCGGTCGTGCTGTAAGACAGACCTCCGACGTATAATTTCTTTGCCATTGTGATGTTGCTTAAAAACACTACTTTGTAAGACGACCTCTCTTCAACTAATGGCTTTCTCACCCCTTATGCCATCCCTTCTCCGCCGATAGGCGGACGGAACCCCATAGATTAGGGAAAAACCGTTGAGAACCTTACATTGAATATAGTATACACCCTTTCCAATAAAAAAGCAAGCCCCGCTACTCCATCCGTTTCCACTCCCCTTTTAGCCCATTTCTCCGCTGCGAGGCGATCAAAAGTTCGTCATAGATGCCGTCAATAAGCTGATGTTGTTTTGCTTCCTCCAGCGTCACCCAGGCATGCTCGTCACACTCTTCAGGTTGAAGTTTTACTTCGCCGGACGCATACGCAGCCATGCAGGAGATCACGAGCGACGGGCTGCCGTCGGCATGGATCGTTGCAAGACTCGTCACATATTCAATATCAGTGATCTCAATCCCCGCCTCCTCGCGCACTTCGCGGCGCAAGGTGCGCTCAAGAACATTATACCAGTAATCCTTAGTCTCTTTCGGAAACGAAGTATAGTCGTCGGTCTCCAGTTTTCCTCCCGGCACGGTCCACATGCCAGGAAACCGTTTCTTGCCAGGAGACCGTCGGGTGATCAGATACCGGTCATCCTTATAGATTATTGCAGTGATAACCACTTCATGAAGATACTGATTTTTTTCTTCAGGCATACAGAAAGTATATCACAACACCAGACAAGAGGAAACCTCTCCCTAAATCATCTTAACAATCTTGTGACGATCGTCAGGGAATTGTTAAGATGATATCGTGGTACTGCCTTCAGCTTTTCTTCTCCGTGTCCAGATGCGCCAAGGCATATTCAAGCGTGGCACCGACTTTTTTGCCGGGGTTGAAGATGCCGTCCGGATCAAATATTTTTTTGGTTTGCTCGAAAAGATTATAGACCTTTTCCCCGAATTCTTCTTTGACAAACGGCGTACGGATCAGGCCGTCGTTGTGCTCGCCGGTAATAGAACCCTTGTACTGCGCGACCAGGCTATACACTTCTTTTGACAGGTTTGTAATAATCTCTTTAATCTTGGGGTCGCTGAAATCCATCAGCGGGATGATGTGAAAGTTGCCATCACCGACATGTCCTGCAACGGTATACAGCAATTTATAGCGTCCCAGGATTTCATACAGTTTCGGCAAAAACTCCGGCAGCAGATCAGCACGCACGGACAAGTCATCTATAAACGGCGCGGTGCGCAAGCCGCGCACGTGATGGCGCAGCAGATTGAAGCTTTCGCGCCGGATCAGCCAGAATTCTTGGCCCTCCTCATCGCTCCGGGTCACGCGCATTTTCAGAGACGGGTATGTTTTTTTAAGTTGTTGTTCGGCCGCGCGCGCTTGCGCATCAGCTTCCTCGCGGGTATTTGCCGTGAACTCCGCAAGCAGCACAAGCTTGGGGATGCCGCCGCGAAGCACCATCCACGCCTCCGGCAGCAAACTCAATGCAAGCCGAAAGATACTTCCCTTGATCCGCTCAAGAATTTCCGGAAAAAACCGAATGGCTATGCGAAATGTGTTATCATCGTAGGACTCAAAACTCTCCGGCTTGCATGCAAGCATCTGTCTGGTCAAATCCGCGAGCGGCGAAAGATCTTTCAGAAAAATAACCAGCATGCGTGAAAAGGGCTTTGGGCGGACAAGTTTGAACTTTATCTTGGTGACAAATCCGAGTGTCCCCTGTGAACCCACGATCAGTTTGATCAGATCAAAAGTTCCGACAGCGGGGTCAGATACGTTCCACAAAAAGTATCCGGACGAGTTTTTGGTTACCTGGGGCTTTGCGGCTGTGATAACCTCCCGGTTCTCTTCAATCAAGGCTGACATTTTTCTGTACACCTCGCCCTCAAACGTGCCAAGCTGCTTTTTCTCCGCAAGTTCCTGTTCCGAAAGTGCGTGAAAAATATATTCGTTGCCGTCGCTAAGCACTACGTTCAATTCTTCAACATAACGTTCGGTCTTGCCGTACGAGAGCGTTTTCTCCCCGCCTGAATTATTGGAAACCATGCCGCCGACTGTGCATAACTCGCGCGAAGCCGGATAGCTTGGCATAATCAGTCCGGCCTCAAGAGTTTTTTTCTCAAAATCACGGTAATACATGCCCGGTTCAACCACAGCGTAATCGTCTTTTATCTCTTTCAGGTCATGAATATACTTTGTAAACTCCACCACTACAGATTCGGTCAGCGGCCCTCCGCTCATATCCGATCCTCCGGCTCGCGCGGTGAGCGAAATATGTGTACCATGCTTAGCCGCCGCACCCGCATATGCCACAAGCTTTTTTATATCCTCAACATCTTTAGGAAACACCACTAATTGCGGCTGCACGCAAAATACGCTCGCATCGCGGCTATAGGTATCCAAGACGGCAGCAGTGTCATCCACTTCCCCTTTGAAAAATTTTCTGATGTCTTCGGCAAGATCCATAAAAGCTCTCTCCAATATACTTTATTCCAACAGCCTTTTCAAACTTTGGAAATCTTTCAGCAGCTCATACTTGAGTTCAGGGTTATAGAGTGCGGCTGCCGGATGGTACATAGGTAGAATGGTAATATCGCCGTAGGACGTTTCCGCATTCAGTATGATGCCGTGCAGCCTGCTCATCGGGCCGATCATGGCATCGAGTCCGAATTTTTCAAGAATGGCAACCATCGAGTGGCGGCCCAACAGCACGATAATTTTAGGTTGGATAATTTCAATCTGCCGGTCAAGAAACGGCGCATAGAGCGCGATCTCTTCGGGCAACGGGTCGCGATTCATGGGAGGCCGGTCTTTTACTACATTAGTAATATAAACGTCCGGCCGCGAAATGCCGGCTGATGCGAGCAGTTCATCCAAAAGCTTTCCGGCAGCACCCGCGAACGGCCGGCCGGTTGCCGCCTCAGTCCTGCCTGGCGCTTCTCCGATAAACATAACTTTTGCATGATGGCTCCCCTCCCCGATCACCGGATAGGCCCGGTTCCGCATCCGCTCAAGATAGAGCGGCGACTCTTTGAAATTCCAAACCTCATCGCGAATCTGGCGCAATAATTCGGTTCTGTTGTTTTGCTGATCACTCATCGCTATTCCTCATCTTCGTATAACAGCGCTTGCGCCTCGAGCGTCAAGGCAAGCAATGTCTGCAGTCTTTTTTGCTCGGCTTTGGTTGCCTGACGCTTGAGCAATTCGAATTCTTTGATCTGCTCGCCGAAAATTCCGCACAGCTCATGAAAATATTTTATCAAATCCGTTTTATCGGCCTGTATGGCCGAACCATCGCGGATAATCCACGGCACGGAGAATAGAATGCCTTTCCCGTCATCGGAAACGATGAAATCCGATGTTTTAATATCATATCGGACATCAACCACTTCTGCTTTGCGCATATGCATAAAAACATATGTCCCGTTTCTATGATATTCCCATATTCTCAAGAACATCGGAGTATCAAAAAAACGAAGACAAATTAGATTTTTATTTGAGACCAAGCAACGATACGATGCTCACAAATTTATGAGGAGTCACGATCAGATGATCCAGAAAATCAATGCCGAGTATTTTGCCGGCTTCCGCAAGCTGGCGCGTAATGCGCATGTCTTCGGCGCTTGGCTGCGGATCGCCCGACGGGTGGTTATGCGCCACCAGCAGCGCCACGGCTCCGTGTTCAAATGCTGGCTGAAACACCTCGCGCGGATGCACGATATTTGCGGCAATGCTTCCCAGAGAAATCACCTCGTCGTGCACCACGCGATGGCGGCTGTTTACATAAATGCCGCGCAGCTGTTCTTTGGGCAGATCACGCATATCTTTCAAATACTCAAATGCTTGCCGCGCCGTGCGTATAGTCGCAGACCCTCGGCCATTTGTCTGGAAAAATCTTCTTCCCAGTTCAAAACACGCCACGATCTGGCATGCCCTGGCCAGCGGAATGCCAAGCTCCTGCACCAGCAGCATCGGGTTGGTCTGGTGCGCGATGCTTCGTTCCCCGTATTCTTTCAGAATTCGCGACGACAGAGCGAGAGTCTCTTCTTCACCCGTTTCCCCGTCAAGCACCAGAGCAAGAAGCTCACTCACCGAAAGCCCGCCCGGACCCCCGCGCATCAGCTTATCGGCCGGTCCGATTTCTCTTGACACGTCGCGCACGCGGAAAATATAATCCGCATCATGGCCGTCAAGCACCATGTCCATATCTTTAATACTATATGTTTGTCGTGAAGCGGTAAGCGGCATATATAATCATAAAGCACTGCCAGCGAGTGCCTGTGGAAAACTTTATTGTAAATTATACCATATCATTGACATACATCAAACAATCCGTATAGACAACCGTCTGATTGAAGTCTCACTTCAATCAGACTTAAAAAAGTCCGATCACGATTTTGTAAACAACATCCTAATAATATCCTCAAGTTCCGGTTCGTTGATGTTGAGGTCGTCAACGTCGAATTTCTGGAGCAGCTCCGCGGCAACGCTTGATGTCTTTTCGCGCGGCACGCGAATGACGGCACGCGGGTACTCGAATTCTTTTATCTCGCCCAGACGCTCCAAATCGCTCCGTTCCACCAAACTTTTGAACACTACCACAAGCGTTTTATGATTCGCATACGTCTGGATGAGCTTACTGATCGGCCCGTCAAACATCAGTTTGCCGTGGTCTATCATGATAATCCGGTCGCAGATCTCCTCCACATCGTCCATGTAGTGCGAGGTCAGAATCACCGTGGCGCCATATTTTTTATTGTACATTTTGATAAACTCGCGGATCTTTTTTTGTACTACCACATCCAAACCAAGAGTCGGCTCATCAAGAAACAATATCTTTGGCGTATATATGAGCGCTGCCACCAATTCGCACTTCATGCGCTCGCCCAAACTCAAGCGCCGCACCTGCTGATGAAGCACGTGCTTCAGGTCAAGCAACTCGACCAGTTCATCCACCACCTCGCGGTATCTTTTTTCGGGTACTTCATAAATCTCTTTATTGAGATTAAAACTCTCAATAGCTGGAATATCCCACCACAACTGGTTTTTCTGACCCATAACAAAACTGATCTGTTTGAGAAAATCGCTTTTCTTCTCATACGGCCGGTATCCAAGAACATTGATCTCCCCGGAGGTGGGATAGAGCAGTCCCGAAAGCATCTTGAGTGTCGTGGTCTTGCCTGCGCCGTTTGGCCCTATAAACCCGACCAGCTCCCCGACATGCAATGCAAAAGAAATATCATCAACCGCTTTCACGGTCTTATAATTTCTTTTCACGAGCGACTTTAAGCTTCCCCGAAGCCCTTCTTCTTTCTGATGCACCTGATAGTGCTTGGTTATGTTTTGTACTGAAATGATGGGTTCCATAGTGTTAGCTGCTCGCTGATGAATAATACCTGATCATCCGGTTCCATACCAGTATCGCCATACAAAGAAATGCTGCCGCCAAACCAATACCCAAAAAAAGATATTGAAATTCCACTCCGCGCAACACCGTGCTCGAAGGTATGCTTGAAATAAATACAACCGGGATGATAAAAAATAAAACAATGCGCAAAGCGCCCGTATAGACGCTATGGGGACTTCGCGTATAAAAATCTATCCCGCGGGCGGCTATTTCGGGAAATGCCGAGGCATTGAGAAAATAAAATGAGAGTGAAGAAAGCATTACGGCTATCGCATAGGCGATCACCATGCCGCAACAAAAGAGAACGGACCCAAACAAAATATCCAACAAAGACGGCATCCGGTGAAGTTGCGCCAGCGCATAATATATAATATACACGCCCGGAATCACCGATAAAATAGACGTGAAATATGGTTTTGAGAGCGTCAGGGTAAACAAGGGGTTGATCGGTTTCAAAAGCGCTATATCCACATTTCCATTTTTAATGTCCTCGGGCAGGCGCATGAGTCCGGAAGCGAAAAGCATGCTCCAATAGAGTCCTCCATTTATGAGATTTATCCCGGCTAAAAATAACATCTCGTAATAATTCCACCCCGCGATCTCAGTAATATGTCCGAACAGCACCGTAAAAAACAACACAAAGATTCCGATATATCCGCATTCGACGATCAAGCCGGTCAAAAACTCCGCAGGATACGTCGCCCTCTCGATGATGCTGTATTTCCACACCACCCGGTAAATTTTCAGATATTTAATGATCGTCTTAACGGCCATATGCATCATATTTTTTAAGCCCCATTTTCCATGCCAACATACACACGATAATCAAAATGACCATCCATAAGACCATATACATACAATCAAGGAGAATGCGCCCCGAGCCGGTATTTTTGCCCAGTACATACGAAACAGGCACATAGTAAAAGTATTGGAATGGCAGGACATGCGCAAAAGCGGCAAGCCGCGCAGAAAGAAAATCAAGCGGGAAGCTCACCCCGCCCAGCACGCTAAAAAGAATGATCTTCACATGCTTAAACGCCCATACACTGTCGGTCCAAAATGCCCAGCAGGCGATCAGAAGATCCAAGATAAAATGCAGCAAAAACGCAAAAACGGCAACGAGCAACCCTGAAGACAGCCCGCTCCAGGTAAGTGCCAGATAGCCTTTCATGGCGAGAAATACCATCACCGCAGCGGCAATCGGAGCAACCAGCATAAGAAAGTTGATTTTTGCCGCCAGCGCCTCCATGAAAGCCGCAACCCAAAATGTATATGGCTTGAGCAGATAATTTGAAAAGGTTCCCGTGCGAATTTCCTTTGAAAGCTTTTCAGAGATATCCACTTGCGTAATAAATCCGGCCAGGGGAATAAGCACGAAGTATACAACCGCCTGATACAGCGAATACCCCGCAACATCCTGCTCTGTCTTATACACCGCAGTCCATAAGATAATCATGCTCGAAATGGAGACCAATTCCAACACAAACACGCCGATCAGATTTGACCGATACTCAAGCGCCATTGAAAAGTGGCTTGCAAATAACGAAAGGTATTTTTTCATACCGCGCCTAATACCCCAGCTTTTTGTCCACGAGATTCGGAAGGCGATCGCCGACAAGAAATGCTTTGAGATTCAATATGAAGCGGTCAATGGCGCGATCCATGGAGTGTTCCGACCCGCCGGAGTGATGCGGGGTGATGATGACATTGGATATGTTCCAGAGCGGGCTTGACGCAGGCAATGGCTCAACTTCGGTTACGTCCAGACCGGCTCCGGCAATTTTCTTTTTCTTGAGCGCGGCAATAAGATCTTTTTCCTTTACCAGCGCCCCACGGCCGATATTGATGAAATATGCCGATGGCTTCATCAATCCGAATTTTTTGGCGTCAAATAGATGGTGCGTCTCTTGCGTATACGGCAGGCACGAAACCACGAAATCGGCTTTCGGAAGCACCCGCTCCAGTACTGACGCTTTCTTGACTTCATGCGCCCATTCGCTGTCCTCGCGGCCGCTTCTCGTAACCGCAATCACATGACAGCCAAATGCCCGGCTCAACCGTGCCACTTCACTTCCGATTCTACCCATGCCGACAACCAGCACGGTTTTTCCATGCAGCTCCGTCAGGCTCTCATCCCGCTTCCAAAGGCACTTACGCTGGTTTTCAAGCGAACGGAGGAATCCACGGCTGAAGATGAGCATATAACCCATCACATGCTCGGCAATGGGTATGGCAAGCACGCCCGATGAATTTGAAACAAGAATTGGCGACTTGATGACTTCGGGCGTTAATACCCGATCCATGCCCGCAGAAAAAGAATGGATCCACTTGAGATTTTTGGCACCCGACACCGGCGGAATAGTCCGGGGGTATCCGACGATTATATCCGCATCAGCTGCGTATTTCACCGCAGCAGAAGCGTCCGCAGTTACGATGACTTCAATATCTTTATCAATCGTTTTTATTTTCTTCACATGCGCCTTGGTAACTGCGCGCAGTCCCGCCTGCACTTTTTGCGCCCCGGCCTTGGTAATTGTTTTCTGATACGCACAAATAAGTATTTTCATAATACCAGTATCATACTCAAGAATATGCCCTTGGGCAAGTAAAAAAGATGCCGGAATTCCAGCATCCTTTATCAGATAACATCTGCCTGAAGATTCTGCAGCGCCTTTCCTAAACGACATAGCTCATCCAGAGAATAATCCGGCAGAATTGGCTCGGCGCCGATATATGCGCATGTCTGAAGCAAACTTGCCTGCTGACGAAAGTTTCTTTCGGCCTTCAATCGCAGAAACGCATCGCTCATCGCGATAAGATCGTCCTCGGTTATTTCGACAGTATGGTATTGATGCGGACGGACAGCTGCAATAATCATATGCCAGCGGGCAATTTCATAGCCGCGAGGCAAAAAATTCAACACCCGTTCATCGCTGTCGGCGCGAGCGGCATCCAGCGCCGCGACAATTCTCTGCCAATCTTCATCACGAGTCCAAATTTTAACACCATACCACCGCAACATGCCTATCATACGGGCAATAACATAAATTCTGTTCTGGTCCATTCTTTCGGCGGCAAGCAAGGCCTGCAGTTTATCAACATCCCCCATTATGAACCTCCTTTGTGAAGCAACAAGACTTTATTCAGATTTACACAACCTGCGAATACATGTCAACCGTCACGTGTGATGCTTTTTTCCGATTACATGAATCCAGTTCGTACGGCCGGATGGTTTAGCGCCGGAATCGCAGAGTTCCATGCCAAGCTCATGCAGATAACCTTTGAGTTCATCAAGCGCATAATAACTGAAGAAACGCTCGTACTCGTATCCGTAATCATTCTCTTTCTTTATTTCCTCGTCAGCCCCGCCAGGACGTTTTTCTTTCACCGCCACATACAAATATCCTCCGGGCTTCAATTTGGCGACAAGTTTTCTCAACACTTCCATCGCATCTTTTTTGGCAATATGCAGCAGCGACGCCTGCGCAAATATCCCGTCAAAATCTTTTTCCAGTTTGCCCGCATCCTGCATATCCAAAACAGCAAATTCAGCTTCCGGAACTTTTTGGCGGGCTATCTCGATAAATTTATCCGCAAGATCAATGCCGAAAACCCGCAATCCTTTTCCGGTCAGATATTTCGATTTCGTCCCGGGACCGCATCCGACATCAAGCACCAGATCGCCGGATTTCAGGAAAGAAACGAACCGATCGGTTCCCTCAACCCACCAGTCATCGGTCTGATGCGTCTGATTCCAATCTGCCGCTATTTTATTGTATGTATCTTTGAGGTTCATACGTTTCTCCGTCACCATACCAAAAAAACAAAAACTTCGCCAGATCGATTTTGGCGAAGTCGTATTTGTACTATGCCGTTAAGGAAAATTGTTCTGAAATTTCCCCGGAAGCCGCTTGATATCTTCGATATTCACACTTTTGGATTCATGCCAAAAGTTCCCAAACAGTACAACAACCGACAATCTCTGGAAATCGCGGTGTATGACAACACCAATGCGTCCGTGTACGTTCACATACATACCCAGCTGCAATTTCGCCAGCCTTCGCTGTTCGATCATCATGCTTCGAAGAGTCTTCAAAAATAAAAGAGCTTGTTCACTATCTTCCAGAATATCAGGCGGCATATCGAGATAGACACCAATGGCGTTTATGCGTTCCAGCAACACAAGGCGTTTGGATTCCTTTATGCCCCGCGGAAAAGGCAGAAGGCCTTCCATAAGCGCAAGCGTATGCTTAATCTGCTCATCATCGAGCAAGGGAAACCATTTCACCGCGCGCTCTTTTGTTGTCCAAGAAACAAACATGGTTTGCCTCCTGTCTGTCTTAAAAGCAACCAGACAACCTTCTAAAACTTTCATATCATAAAACCAATGCCCCAGCAACCGAAAAACAAGCGCCCCCCAAAGATCATGCCTCCAAAAACTTTTTCACCATCGCTATATCATTTTTCAACTGCGAATGCAGCGGCTCCGGAAAATTATCCAATAGAAACCAGCCGATTTCATCGATCTTGTCCGGCTCGCCTATAATTACCCGTGTCGGATCAATCTGGACCAGATGCAAATTACCAATCCAGTGCGTTTGTTTTCCCTCGTGCTCACGAATGACATTTTTAGAACCGACATAGCGTATGTTTATCGGCTTCACGCCGTATTCTTCCTCCACCTCCCGGCTGACGGTATCCGCAAACGACTCCCCGAATTCCATCGCCCCAGCTCCGCAGTCCCATACTCCTTTTTCATCCCGACAATTTTTGCTCCTCTTGTGCAGCAAAAACTTTCCCGCCCCGTCATGACAAAAGAAAATACAATTCACCCCGATGAAATCGACTCCGCGCTTCAAATCCATTTTCTTAGCCTGTTCATTGTCCATACTGTGCTTCATGTTCATGATCCAGCACCCGAATACTTTTTGATCGCAACCTGCCAAAAGAGACGGGTAAGCAAAAACAATATCGTGGTTATTGCCGCATATATCATGAGCATGGGAAATGCGATTCTTCCCAGCAGAAACTCCACCGGAATGCTTGCCATCAGAGTTACTGGTATGGCTACGTTCAACAGAACGCCGCCGATTCCCCGATACAGACGCGAGGGATACTGCCCGAACTCGACCGTATGCCCCCACAACGCATCCGCCATCTGCAGTTCCGGAAACCAAAACAGTAATGTACTGAAAAAGAGCAGGACAAGATAGCTGATCAGCACTCCGAACAATACGACAAAAACATATGCGGCCAGGTTGAGGAGGTTCAGCACCTGCGATTGATGCGCCATGCCGTACACCACGATAAAAACGGTTACAAAAAACGGTACAATGCTGCCAAAACTGAACCGCCCGAGCGTGGCAAATACCTGCGCGTCAATCGGTTTGGTCAAAGCGAGATCAAACGATTCCTGGCCGTCTCCCCGTATCAATTCCTTCAGCATAATCAATCGGCCGTGGAAAAGTATGTGGGCGATAGCCTGCACCATCATGAATGTTCCGAACAGCATATATGCCTGATATTTCGTATACCCCGCGAAATTACTCGTCTGCCCGTAGATCGTTTCCAAAAATACAATCTGCACAACGGCATAAAGCGGAATCGTCACTACAACCATCCAAAAAGAAGACGGATATGCAATGTTCTCTTTCAATGCAAGAACAAAAGTTCTTTTCAGATATATGATCGCGTCATTCATATTCCTATTGCCTCGTATTTTTTTATTCCCCGACTCCAGACTAATGTATATATTCCGAACAGAATTCCTATATACAAAAGCTGTATGCCCGCATCAAGATACGGGTTTGAATTTTTGGAAAGCAGTATGCTTACCGGCACATAAAACATATATTTGAACGGAAGAAAATCAGAGAGTGCTCTTACTGCGGAAGGCATGAGCGCGAGAGGCACCAACAATCCGCCAAATAAAGACAAAAGAATAACGCGCAGATGATCCACGGGCCAGACCTCGGTGATCCAGAACGCGCTTATCCCGACAAGCCCTTGGATCAGCGCAAAATTAATACCGCCCAAGATAAGAGAGACGATCAAAAGCAATATATGCCCGAAAGAGAGATGGATAGAGATATTATCTCTCAATAAGAAAACAATAAACACCATAATGGGCAGAGCGAGAAAGAAAGAAATTGCTTTCCACGCCTGTTCTTCAAGACACTGGCCAAGCACCACGTTGTACGGCTTGAGCAAGGTAGTATTGATCATCCCGTTTTTAATCTTGCGGCCGGTTGAGATACCAAACGTACCCCCGACAATATACCAGCCCATGGTAATAAAAAGATAGTAGACCGCAAAGTCCCCTTTGGTAAAACCACTGATGCTCTCACGCTCGCCAAGTATCGCAAACCAGACCAGAATGAGCAGCAGCGACGGGATCAGACTGCACAAAAACCACCCGAATATGTTTATCCGCGACGAAAATTCAACCTGCAGGGCAAGCAAAAAAGTCCGTAGGTATTTCATACGTGATCCGCAAATGATTTCAAAATAATATCTTCGAGCTCCACTTCCTGTATATCAATGTTATCAATTTCGAACCGGGTGAGAAGTTCCGCCGCTTTTTTTGCGTGCTCCGCCCGTGGAACCGCGATCACCGCCTGCAGCCCGCCGAACTCTACCACCTTGCCAATCCCCTCCAAAGCTTCTTTTGAAACTTCATTCTCAAAATCAACCTGCAAGTATTTTTCATGCGCGTACTCGGAAATCAGTTTCTTGATCTGGTCGTCATATATCTTGCGGCCGTGGTTGATCAGAATCACCCGGTCGCAGACTTCTTTTACGTCATCCATATAATGGGACGTGAGAATGATCGTGGCATTATATTTTTTGTTGTATTCCTTGAGGAAAGCTCTGATCTTTTTTTGCATCGCAAGATCAAGGCCGATAGTCGGCTCATCGAGAAACACCACTTTCGGCCGGTGCAGCAATGAAGCTACGAGCTCGCACTTCATGCGCTGCCCCAAAGAAAGTTTCCGAACCGGACTGGAAAGGACATCCTGTAAATCCAAGAGTTCAACAAGCTCATCAAGTATTAACCGGTACTGGTCAAGGGGAACTTTATATATGTCTTTGTTCAGCAGAAATGTGTCCGTGGCGGGCAGATTCCACCACAGCTGGTTCCGCTGCCCCATTACCAAAGAGATCTGCCGCTGAAATTCAGGATTCCTTTCTTGGGGATTAAACCCAAGTACGCTCGCTTCTCCGGAAGTCGGCTGCAAAATACCCGACAGCATTTTGAGCGTAGTCGTCTTCCCAGCTCCGTTGGGCCCCAGAAAAGCAACCATCTCGCCGGCATGAATGTCAAAATCAATCCCGTCCACGGCTTTGACCTCCCGATATTCCCGCCTGAATAATGACGCAACAGCCGCGCCAAACCCTTCGCCTTTTTGAGCGACTCTAAAATACTTCTTCAGATTTTTGACCCGTATTACCGGAGTTTCCATATAATGTGAACGCTATACAAACAGGATACCACAAGCAGACCGTACTCGTGTAGTTAAAAGCCACGACCATGAAGGTGGTGGCTTTCGTTTACTGCAGTACCCAATCAAGAAGCACCATGCGAACGTACATGCCGTTTTCCGCTTGACGAAAATAAGCTGCCCGCAGGTCAATGTCAACTTCCGTAGTAATCTCGCCTACGCGAGGAAGCGGATGCAGAACAATGGCATCTTCACGAATCCTTTCAAGCTCGGTACGGCCAATGATATATGGCTGTTGCATCAGCATCGCTATCCAACGCCGCATAAATTTTGGCATCCATGTCATCATTCGTTCGCTTTGGATTCTGGTCCAATAGATAACGTCGGCTTTGGCCAATGCTGGAAACATATATATTTCTTCGGAGAAATGAGCGTGGTGGCGCTTCAGATAATCTTTAATGTCGCGGCCGATTCGAAATCGCGGCGGAGCTACAAAAATAATCTGAACGTCATCAAATTTGGCAAGCAATTTAGCAAGAGAACGTGCAGTCCTTCCGTGCGCAAGATCACCGCCAATGACGATTGTGAGACCGTCAATCTTTCCTTTTTCTCTGGCAATGGTATACAAGTCAAGCAATGCTTGCGTGGGGTGCTCGCCGGGACCGTCACCTGCGTTGATGATGGGAACCGTACTTACTTTGGCAGCGCGTTCTGCAGCACCGTTTTCAAAATGCCGGAGCACGATGACACTGGGTTTGTATCCGCAAAGAATGCGTATGGTGTCTTCCAGTGTCTCTCCCTTGGCTCCGGAAGAGAACTCGCGGGCATTTTCGGTGGAAACCACCCGCATGCCAAGATGGCTTGCACCCGCTTCAAATGAAATGCGCGTCCGGGTCGAAGGCTCATAAAAAATCGTAAAGAGCATGCTCCAGTCAAGCGGTCTGCCAAGTTGTTGTTTTGCAAACGCGGTCCGCAAACTGTCAGTTTGTTGAAAAAGCCATTCGAGAAACGGCCGGTCAAACTGTTCACTCGTGAGAATATGCCTCATAACTCGTTTCCTCCCAATTTTCAAAAAGCTGCGATATTAAAGCCAAGACTATTCCTGACTTTAACCAGTGTCAAGGATATTTTCCTTGAAATGAGTCCTTATTTCCATAATTTGAATCCGCCCGTGAGTGTTTTCAGCTCTTCCTTCGCTCCGAAGATGCCGATTCCCAATATGTCCATATCTTCAAATGTTTTTGTTTTTAAGACATCTGCCAGTTCTTCGTCGTCTATCATGTCTATCATTTCCTGAACATAGATAATCCGCGACAGGTGGGAATTTTTTAATTTCCCGGCAAGATCTCGTAATTGATTCCTGTCTGCCTTGAGTACAACAATAGGAAATTGCGAATTTCGCGGAAAATCCACCCCGTCTTTTGATGTAAAGTATTTCCCGGTATCAAACGGCTCGGACATTTTATTGCCCAGATACGCCGCAATATGCCCGATCGTATTCGTAAGCTGCCACGAAGCAACATCATCCCTCAATACCACGGTCATTTTTTTGAGAAATCTTGGGTCATGGGCATTTGCTATTTCAATGGCACTTCTTGATGTACAATATGAAAGGGGAAAACTAACTATTCTCTTTTGCACGATACTCTTTTTTAATTCTCCAGTATTCGGAGTCGGCTCCAGACCCCGATCCTTTTTGAGCGTTTTTTTTCATTAGTTCGGCGGGATACTTTTTTGCAGCATGATCAAGTTTTTTATTGATTATGTCAGTTGTATCAAGTCCAAGCAGTACGGACATTTCAATTGCATAAATCAACACATCAGCAAGCTCTTTCTTGATTCCTTCGATTTTTTCAAAATCCGTTTTGATATCTTCCAATTCACGATTTTCCCATTGAAATAATTCCAAAAGCTCGGCGCCCTCAATCATTATTGATTTCGCGATATCAGATGGCCGGAGATGGTCCCATCCCCTTTCTTGTAAATGCTTTAAAATTTTCTTTTCTAAATCTTTCACACTTTGGTTATATACTATTTCTTTGTCATCAATTTCTTGTGCTCCTCACTATTCACAAGTCCGCACTTCTTGTACTTCTTTCCCGAGCCGCATGGGCACGGAGCGTTGCGGTCAGGCTCTTTGGGCTGAACGGCTGACTGGCGCGACGGGGCCGAAACTGCGGGCATGGGAACGGCTTGCGGCATCCGCGGCGAGCCGCTAATCGCAAGCGCGGCGCCGGAGGGTACTTCTTCTCCGCCGCTGAACTGCGCGCGGGACAGATTTACGGGTTCTTCGCGGATCATAGCGCCTTCCCCTACTTTAAAGATGGTACCGACAATTTGGGAGCGGATCGCAATCTGAAGATCGCGGAACAGTCTGCTGCCTTCGTTTTTATATTCCACCAGCGGATCGCGCTGGCCGTAGGCACGCAGACGCACGGAATCGCGCAAGTGTTCCATCTGGTCAAGATGATCCATCCATAATGCGTCAATGGATTGCAGCATGACGGCACGCTCAATATTTGCCATGCCCTCGACTCCGACCTTCTGCTCCCGCTCGTCATAAAGCGCTTCAACAGCATTTACCAGCACAACAATAATCGCGCTGCGCTTCTCGTCTTCATCCTGATCTCGCACAACGATTTGCGCCAATTCATCATGGATACTGTCGGCGATCGGCACAATGCTTTTTACTACTTCAAAAACTTCTTTGACATCCCACTCTGCCTCATCTCCGCCCGTAGTGTGATACTCCACTACATGACTGATCTCCTCTCTGATCATCTCAAGAATTTCCGACTTCAGTGTTTGCGGAATCGGCATGTCTTCTCCCTCATTTTCCAGACGGGTTTCGTCAATATTATCCAGGACTTCCGGATCCGCTTTGTGTTCACGTTCGGAAAACAAAATAGAGCGGCGCATCCGGTAAATCGCATCACGCTGCTTATTCAATACGTCGTCAAATTCAAGCACGTGCTTGCGCGTATCAAAATGGAAGCCCTCGATTTTTGCCTGTGCGGATTCGATTGCGCGCGTCACCATTTTATTTTCGATTGCCTCGTCTTCGGCAATGCCGAATGCTTCCATCATCCGTTTAATTTTATCGGAACCAAAGATGCGCATGAGATCATCTTCGAACGAAACGAAAAACTGCGATGATCCCGGATCACCCTGGCGCCCGGCGCGTCCGCGAAGCTGGTTGTCAATGCGCCGCGCCTCATGCCGCTCGGTACCGATCACATGCAACCCCCCAACTGCCTTTACTTCCTCCGACTCATTCACATCCGCGGCATCATTTCCGCCCTGTTCCTTGTCCGCCAAAGCTTCAGCGGCGGCAGAGCCGCCTAAAATAATATCAACGCCGCGGCCCGCCAGGTTGGTCGCAACCGTAACCGCGCCTTTGCGTCCGGCTTGCGCGATGATCAACGCCTCCCGCTCGTGATTTTTGGCGTTGAGCAATTCGTGCGGCACTCCTTCAACGGAAAGCATTTTCGAGAGCCGTTCATTCTTCTCAATTGAAACCGTGCCAATCAGCACCGGCTGTCCTTTTTCGTGCAACGCTTTTACTTCCCGCGCCAGTGCCTGAAACTTTCCTTTCTCGGTGCGAAATACCAGATCAGGCAGATCGCGGCGCACCATGGGACGATGCGTGGGCACAGTCACGACATCCAGATTATATACCTTATGAAATTCCTCCGCCGAAGTTTGAGCCGTGCCGGTCATGCCGCTTAATTTCTCGTACATGCGGAAATAATTCTGAAACGTAATAGTTGCGAGCGTGCGAGATTCCTGCTGCACCGTGACCCCTTCTTTTGCCTCAACCGCCTGATGCAGGCCCTCGCTCCACCGGCGACCCGGCATGAGCCGTCCGGTAAATTCATCAACGATAATCACCTCGCCGTCGGCAACCACATAATCGCGATCGCGCTGATAGAGCGCTTCTGCGCGCAATGCCTGCTCCAGATGATGCACAAACCGCACCCCGCGCTCTTCGTAGATATTCCCGATATTTAAAATTTTCTCCACTTTGTCTATCCCTTCTTCGGTCATGGCCACTGCGCGGAGTTTTTCGTCTACATTGTAATCCGCTTCGGATTTTAGCTGCGGAATAATCTTTGAAAAAACTCCGTACAGTTCTCCCGACTCATGGTCCGGCATGGAAATAATAAGCGGCGTACGGGCCTCGTCGATCAAAATAGAGTCAACCTCGTCCACAATGGCAAAATAATGCCCGCGCTGGCGCAATTGCTGCGGCGAGTATTCAAGATTATCGCGCAGATAATCGAAACCGAATTCGTTGTTGGTGCCATAGGTAATGTCCGCCATATACGCCTCATGCCTGCTTACCGGCCTGAAATGCCGGAGCCGTTCGTCCGCATGCTGCTGCGGATCCGTATAATCGGGATCATACACGCCGGACGAATCATGCGTAACTACTCCCACGGACGCTCCCAAACTGTAATATACCGGCCCCATCCACCCCGCACCCACTTTTGAAAGATAATCGTTCGGAGTCACCAAATGCGCCCCCTTTCCCGCAAGAGAGTTTACATACAGAGGAAGGGTCGCCACCAGCGTCTTTCCCTCGCCGGTCCGCATCTCGGCAATTTTCCCCTGGTGCAAGGCCATGCCTCCGATCAATTGCACGTCAAAATGCCGCTTGCGGATTGTCCGCCATGCCGCCTCACGCACTGCCGCAAATGCATCCGGAAGTATATCATCCAGCGTCTCGCCCGCAGCAAGCCGTTGCTTGAACCGGCCGCTCATAGCGCGAAGTTCCTCATCGCTCATCGCGCGGAACTCCTGCTCTTTGCCGTTGATCCCCTCAACCATCTGCTGCAAAGTCTTGATATACCGCGCATTTGCGTCCCCAAAAATTTTTCCCAGTAATGCCATACCGCATCATACTACCCTCAAATCATAAAAAAATCCAGCCGTCACGGGGCTGGAAACTCAAAAACACGAAGTTAAAAAGACGACATCAGCTGCGGCCTGCTTCAAGCCGCTCGTAAAGAGCTTGTATGTATTGAGGAACATCCAAAGACAACCCCGGACGATCCTGAAATGTCCGAACCCATGGCATTTGATCCATGCCCAACTCCAGTGCCCTGCGGAGTAGGTTTCGCATCTCTCCTTGAATCCTCTTCAGCAGATCACGCGAGCCCGCGGAAATTATGCGCGCGTCATCTTCGGATTCGCAGACGGTTACGCCGGACAATGTTCGATAAACTCCTCTCCGCGTACTTGCAAAAATGCGCTCTATCTCAAGCATAATCTTTGTCTCTCGAGCAAGCAGAGACTCTAATTCCTCAAGAATTTTGGTCCGTATTTCCAGATCGCGCGTACGGAACTCCGAAGTCAGCCCTTCCGACAACCCAAGAAGATGGAATGCTGCCAGACAGTCGCTTATGTGATAGCGCTCTAAACAATATTGCTGGATTGCCGCTGATCCAACTACAACCTCAAGAGGAAAATCGGTTTTCCGCAGCCCGTGCTTTTCGTTTTCCTTTTGAAGATACGCATCGTGCTCATCCCGAGAATAGAGCGGCACATCGGGATCTCGGCCAAATGTGTCCCATCCTCCTATTCTTATAGGACCTTCCATTTTAACCCATTGCGACCTCTCGCGCTCAACACGAAATTGCACCAAAACAGAGAGATTGCCGTTATCAATAATACTTAATGGTTCTTGCGCCACCAATACACCAAAACGGATCTGTGTTTGCAATGTATAATCTCTCGGTTGCGGGCGATATCCCATACCGCCACAACCAAGAAATTCGTAGCGTTTGGTAACCAGAAGCACTGGTTCATTCGGTCGCGCATAGTGTAAGAATATTTCCTGATAGCGCTCAATAGCGTCTTTCGAAGGTTTCATCGCCATGATGTTCTCCTCTTTTGCGATAAAAAGATCTCTGCTTCTTTAGAGAATAACAGACGACAACAAAAAAATCCAGCCATTGCGGGGCTGGAATAAGACAGATATGCTTTATTCGTTTTCAGGCGGCATTTTT
The DNA here is from genome assembly GCA_016206285.1 of Candidatus Sungiibacteriota bacterium. GTDB lineage: Bacteria > Patescibacteriota > Minisyncoccia > Sungbacterales > HO2-52-23 > JACQRW01. Next base: position 2,584 of record JACQRW010000019.1, on the reverse strand, counting down.
ATGCTTAGAAAAAGATGCGGTTTTTGATGCATCTTCCGGTTCCGCCTTGAGAATACGGTTCCTTCCTCCTTCCTTGGCTTTGTAGAGAAGTTCATCGGCAATCTTTTGTGTTTCTTCAAAGGAAGCTCCTTCTTTCCAATTTGCAATCCCGCCACTAAAGGTGACTTGAACCGTGATTTCCTTGCCATCTTTGTCTTTCACTTCAACCGGAAAGACAATCAGAGGATGATCGCCGGACTGGAACTCACGCTTATCATTGCCAAACTTCTTAAATAGAAAATTATAAGCGCCCTCATCATCCACTCCAACCAATACAACAGTGATCTCCTCTCCTCCCATGCGGATCACCCGATCATCTTTACGCAAGCTACCTTCCAATCTTTGTGCTACCTCCTGCAATACCGCATCACCGGCATCATGACCATACATATTATTGAATGCCCCGAAATGATCAATATCAAGCGCGAGTACGGCCATATCTCGCTTTTTTTGTCGCCGTTCTTCCTCGATACCCGATCTGCGTTCACCCAAAATATGTCCTATTTCTATCATGCCCCCGCGGCGATTCCATAAACCGGTAAGAGGATCCCGCATGGCTACCTTCTCCATCGCCTCATACTTTTGTTGCAACTCCTGCAGTTTAATTTTTTCTCCTGCCAATGCACGCCGCGTCTCTGCCAGCTGCTCCGTGAGCATGGCGATTTTTTCCTCGGCGCTTAATTCCGCCGCCTCAAATTTTTTTCCTCCTTCGTTCTCATCCATAATCCGATAAAATTATCTCCCCTCCTCCCGCACCCGTCCTTTTTGCTTGATCTGTGCGGCTTTGCTGTAGCGCACCTGCTGTTTTACGGCTCGTGCCGCGCGCTTCCGCACCGCAGACGCTTTGGATTTAAACGTATCAATCTCCCGTTTCAGTTCTTGTTCAATCCGGTCGCACGCAGCGTGTATATCGGCATCGGTCGCATCCGCCCGGATCACGCGCTTGCCCAATGTTAACGTCGCGGATGCATGGAATACGTCGCCCTTGTGATGGTGCTTAGTCACGCGACCCACTTCAATATCCAAAACCGGCAGATCGGTTGCGGCGTTGCGCTTGAGAAACTTCTGCACCGGCTGCACCACCTTCTTTTCGATATACTCCTGCAGCGACGGCGTGATCTCCAAATCTTTTTGTCGAATAGTAGTTCGCATAACATAACACGTAAAACATAGAACGTAGAACAAGAGCAGAAAAATCACATCTCGTGTTACGTTTTATGTTTTTCGTTTTATCGTTAGTAAAGGTATCCCCACGTGTGCAATCTGTCACTGTCTTCGGCCCATTTGAGCCCGATGTCCGTACGGTAAAACATATTTTGCACCATGATGTTCTGTATCCGAGTATACACCTGTTTGCGCGCTTCTTCAACTGTAGCACCCGATCCGGCAATCACCATCAGCACTCCGGACTCGCCCGCGATCCGCCACACGCCGTCTTCGTTTTTTACATCCTCAATATGCACCCCTTCCAGATTGGCTTTCTTCCTGAAAAATATCGGCAAGTCGTGATACATCTCGACAAGTTCATGATCTTTTGCTTTGGCAAACAGCGTGGGCACCATAAGCCGCACCCCGATCTGAAAGCCTTTTTTCGTTTTCAGATCAAACGATTCGCCCCGTCCAAGTTTCGCAAGCCACTCGCCCATCGGCATCGTAATGCCTTCGGATTGTATCTGAATGGTCGGGTATCCGAACCGTGCCGTAAATTCAAGCGGGTAGATGCCTCTGCCGTTCGCAATACAATTGATATCTATATACCCTCTGTAACCGGACTCAATCAGCGCCGGTTTCATTTTCTCAAGCGTAGAGCGAAACAGCATATTCGACTCGCTCCAAAACATGACCGTACCCATGTCTCCGGTAAACGGCCCGATGTCTCCGGGAAACACCCGCTTCTGCTCGAAATTCACGTTAACCGGCAAAATAAAATCTGTGCCGTTGAAAAACGCGCCCACCGCAACCTCCACACCCGACACATATTTTTGCAGCTGAAATACCGGCGCCTTTTTCTGCCAGACATTCTTGTTCTGATCCAGCATTTCGATCAAGTCCTTGCCATCTTCCTCCTCGCCGAGGAAAAGCAGTCCCTTGCCGCCTGACGGCGTATTGCCGCTGGGTTTAAAGACATAGCGCGACGGATTGGCGCGCACAAAAGCGATCGCTTCCTCATAATTGGCAAAATTCCAATTCGGCAGCACCGTAACCCCGTGCCGTTTCAGTTCGTCCTGCCCGAATTCGCGGTCAATCTCCAGCCGATCCGTATAGACAGACCCGCCGATCACCGCCTTTCCTTTCTTGCGCAATTTTTCGGCATGCTCTCCGAATTCCACATCATCAAAAATTACGACATCGCTCCACTCAACCCATTCTTCCCATTTCTCCGCCTTCTCCACAAACCCGTTATAGACGTCTGCATCGTTTTTTGATTTGATGTAACACTTCACCTCATGCCCTTCTTTGACAAGCTGCCATGCAATATCTCCGCTCAAGCTCTCCAATGAAACAAATAAAAATTTCATAGTGAAATAAAAATTAAAAATTGTTT
>JACQRW010000020.1 GCA_016206285.1 Candidatus Sungiibacteriota bacterium | reverse complement strand
TTCATTAAAACTACTAAACCTTACTAATAAACGAGGGTTTACTAGTAAGGTTTAGTAATGTTCTCTATGTGAGACTTTTGTGAGTATTTAAAAACACAAGGATAGAGAGAGAACCAATCTGGTTATCATTGCCCCTTGACAGGTTTTGGGAAAGCGGGGGTTTTATACCCAAAACCCCTCTTCATTGGAAAAGGGGTTTTCTCAAAAATCATAGAAACTTCTTTATCTTACATGCCGCCTAACTTTGCCCGTGTCTTTGCTCCCACAAAACCATAGCCCGTGGTACGAGCCGAACCGGAGCAGACGATCTTTTGGCTGCACTGGAATTTTTTTACCGCAGCAAGGGTAAGAGATCCAAAAAAACCAGAGTCGTTTCCCTCTCGCAACAACCCCTTTGCAATCAGTATCCTTTGCAGTGTTCTAACTGATTCGCTTCTCATGCCATATGAAAGATTGCCGGTAAAGAGAGTCGGAGAAGTTGCCTGACCGGCGATCGGAGATACAGCCGAACCGGCAGGCAATGGCGTGACTGAATTCGGAGCTCCGGGAGCAGAAGAGCTTAAAGAAGTCATCGGGTTTGTACTCGTTATGCCCGCACTGATTGTTGACGAAGCCGCAACTGTTGAAGACGAAGCGGAAACTCCGGCATAAGACGGAGAAGATGCCGCGAGTGTCGTACCTGATCTCACATCGGAAATAGAAAGCGGGGAAATATTCCCAGCCTTGTCGCGTGCGCGGACTGCAAAATAATATTTTGTACTGGTGGCAAGATTTTGCGCCGTGTATGATTCTTGCGATCCGGGACCGCGGGGCGTAAGCGTATTGTTCAGTACCGTGGCGCTGTTCCACCACTGCAGCGCGCCGATCTCCGGTATGGTGGTGTAGGATGCGCGGATCTCGTAGCTGGTTGACGTGCCGGTTGACCCATTGCCGCCTGGAGCAACCCATGTCAGCACGAGTGAGGTGACTGTCGCGCTTGCCACGCGAAGAGAGGTTATCTCTTCGGGGGGTGTATAATCAAGAGGCGGTTTTGTCGTGAATGTATGATCCGTATCAACCCGCTCCCTGCCGGATGCATCGGTTGAACGTACCCGGTAATGATAGGTCGTATCCGTATCAAGCGGCGATACCTGTATTTGATGAAAAGTCCTCAAGCTGGACTCAATAATGGAATTGATTTCATAAGCGATCGTTGTACCGTAATCCAGACGCGTGGTTGCCGGCACGTCCGTATTCCATGAGATCATGGCGGAAGACTGAGTGATATTGTCCGCAATAACCCCGGAGATGACCGGCGGATTCGAACTCGGCGGCGTCTGGGCATGCACAGAGACGCTCGATAAAATCAAGGACGCGGTTATAAAGGCAACGGCAAAAAAATGTTTTTGATTCGTACACATAGTATATAAAGATTATTACGTTTTATGATTTTACTGTTTTATAGTATAGCATAAGTCTACCGATTCGTGTACGTTTCAGCTTCTTCGAGTTTAAGCGAAAGCAGTTTTGAAACGCCGTCATCGCCCATGGTAATGCCATAGAGCACGCCTGCGGACTTCATGGTTTCGCGATTATGGGTAATGACGATCAGCTGGGTATGCTTTGCAAGCTCCGCCAGAATAGCGCCGTACCGCTGCGAGTTTGCCTCGTCGAGCGCGGCATCGGTTTCGTCCAGGATCAGAAACGGCGGCGGGTTTACCGCGGCAATCGCAAAGAGAAGCGCAATTGAAGTAAGCGCGCGCTCCCCTCCCGATAGCATGGCAAGCGACTTGATGCGCTTGCGCGGCAAATCTACCTGAATCTCAATTCCTTCTTCGTTTTCTTCTTTCTCTTCTGATTCTCCGTCTTCATCTTGTTCTTTGTTATGTGCTTCGTGCTTCGTGATCTTCAATTCCGCCTTACCGCCTCCGAAAATAATGCCGAAATAGGCATGAAATTCGCGGTTGATCTTTGCAAAACCTTCATAAAAATCGCGGCGCATGTGTTCATCAAGTTCTTTAATCAGCTCTCTCAGAGAACTCGCTGCGTGCCGCACATCGTCAAGTTCTTTGGTTAAAAATAGGTGGCGGGCTTCGGCTTCTTTGTATTCAATGACTACTGAAGGATCAATACCGCCGATTTCTTCAAGCTTGCCGGACAAGCGTTCAATCCTTCGCTTGATATCTTCAGGACGCAGCGAAGCATATTCCTGGCCTGACACTTCGGCAAGAATTTCATCTGATGATACATGTACAGACGCAAGCTCCGCATTAAGTTCTTGCTCACGGGCATGCAGCCGCTCCTCATCAAAACGGAATCGTTCGGCCTCAAGCATGACGTCGCGTTGCTCTTCCTGTTTTAGCCGGAGCAGTCCCTCGATTTCACGGATGCGCGACTGTGCTTCCCGAAACGCTTCATATTCTTTTCGGCGTGCTTGTTCATGTTGTTCAATCTCTTTGCTGATTCTGCCGATTTCCTGCTGTATGACGGCACGTGCGCCTTCAAGTTCGCGAACAAGAGGCGATTCCGGTATCGCATTGCCCTTTTGATGGGCATCTGCATCGTCCGGCGAAATCCGGTGCACGTGGTGTGCGCCCACCGCTTCGCTTTCAACTCCGACATCACGCCGCGAGTCAAGCTCCATAGCCAGCTTCTCCAGTCGGCCAATCAATGCCGAACCGCGCGCACGCATCTGCGCAATATCATCGTACGCAAAAAATAATTGCCGCATTTCATGAATGTAATGCATAATCCGTTCCCGCACATATGATACATCTACTGGACGCGTATCATGCTGATGCGTGTCCGCCGTAATTCGGCTTTGCCCGCGATCCCGTTCTGCTTCCAGACGGCCTTCGAGTCGGCCAAGTTCGCGTTCAAGCTCGGCTCGCCTGCCAGCAAGCTCGGCTGTCTTCCGCTCCTTCCCGGTTTGATCGGAATCAGCTGCGGACCCGCCTGACTGAACGGTCATTCGGGCGGGCTTTTCAAGCTCGGCCAGGCGCGCATTCAGACGTATGATCTCGACATTGATCCCCTCTTCCCGGTGCCGTATGGGATCCGCCTGCGCATTCACCCGCGCTTTGTCTTCTGCAATCGCCCGCAACTCAGCGGCCCAGTATGCTTTCTGAAAATTCCGCAATTCGGCCTCAGTACGCTCCCGCGCTTCGGCCTTTTCCGCCTGCAGCCGGAGAAATTTCAGATGCGGCGCCAGTTCTCGTATGAGCGACTCCGCTTGCTTCATATTCTCTTCGGTTGCGCCAAGCTTGCGTTCGGTCTCATTTTTCTTGAGCTGGTACACGCGCAGGCCCAGTGCTTCTTCCAGCATACCTCTCCGTTCCCGCCCGGATGCCATCAGTATCCGGTCAACTTCGCCCTGCCCGATAATATTGTGCTTTGATTCGCCCAATCCCATCTGCGCCGTCAGCATAATCACATCGCGCATGCGCACGACCGAGTTGTTGATCGCATATTCGTTCATGCCGTCCCGGAAAATTTTCCGCGATAAAATCAGCTCGTCAAACTCAATGGGAATCTGCCGGTCGGCATTGTCGAACACCAGTGTTACCGATGCCTTGCCCATCCGCGGCACTCCCCCTTGCCGTGACCCAGCCGAACCACTTGTGGCGAGCAAAGCCGAGCCATTCCAGATTAAATCCTCTCCCTTTTTGCCGCGCAGCGATTTCATGGACTGCTCCCCCAGCACCCACTGCATCGCGTCTTTGATATTGGACTTGCCAGACCCGTTGGGCCCCACCACCGCCGTAATCCGCGAGGGAAATTCCAAAACCGTCGTCTTGGCAAACGATTTAAAACCGGAAAGTTCAAGACGGGTAAGACGCATTACGTTACTTTGATTTATCTATAGGTATCTTCTCGGCGCAAACCGCAATACTGAAGTACCACTTCGCGATCAAAAATATCATACCGAAAACGCCACCGACCGAGAGATAATCTATACTGACCATCTCCTGCTTTCACGCCCTCAAGCTTCTTGATGTGATATTGGCGAGTTTGATTATAGGGATCAACGGCAAGAATTTTGAGTGCTTCGGCATAATAATTTCCGACATCTGCGTGCTGCCGGTAAAGCGCATGAAGGAGCCGATCAAACCGAGCAGTGGTGCTGACGGCAAAAAGCGGAGTCATAATTTCCCACTATTTTTCTTCGTCTTCCTGGGTTTGTCTCTTAGTAAACCAAGTTCAGCCAAGAGCTGTTCTGCTGGCCGACTTTTCCCTGCCATGTATTCTTTCGTACCTTCCCTGATATGTTCTTGTATTTCCGGATCATGCAATTCACGATAATCTTCCAGTTCGTCAAGAAATTCCTCCCGCTGTTCCTGCCATTCTTTATATGTATCCCAATCCAGCACCACATATCGCGGTGTTCCCTTCTCCTTAATGATCGCTGGTTTTTTATTTTTGATCGCTCGCGCGAGTGTTTTTGTCGTCATAGAGATATACTACCATATTCCATTTTTGGGTGCACTACACCCACCCCTTGGCGTGCAATCCCAGGCGGGCGGCTTCTTCCTGGCCAGTCTGCTTTGATGCGCCCTCGCCTTCGGCTACGAGCTCCTCGCCCAGATACACGCCCACCACAAAATGCTTGTCGTGATCCGGGCCCCATTCGCGGAGTACTTCGTAAGTAGGCGTAATGCCGACACGCTCCTGCGCCTCTTCCTGAAAAAGAGACTTCGGGTCTTTATAGAGTTTTTTCTCAAGCACTTCGGAGAGGCGTGGCATGACAAAACGCATGAGAAAATCTTTTACCACTCCATATCCCTGGTCAAGATAGATTGCGCCGATCAGAGCCTCCATGGCATTTGCGAGTATGTACTGGCGCGCGCGGCCCACGTCTTTTGCTTCGCCGCGCGAGAGCAGCATAAATGCATTCAGTTCAATGTCGCCAGCCACCTCGGCAAGCATTTTGGCGTTGACCAGTGCTGCCCGAAAACTGGTCAGCTCGCCTTCCGGCTTGTCCGGAAACTTTGCGTACAGCTCTTCCGTGATTGCCAATTCCAAAACCGCGTCTCCCAAAAACTCAAGGCGTTCGTTGTGCCCCACGGGAGACGCGGGGTTTTCATTCAGATATGAGCGGTGCGTAAGCGCCTGCAAAAGCAGGTCTTTATTTTCAAAAACAACTGAGATTTTTTCTTCAAGCTGCGGGAGATTATGCACGCAAAATTTCTAATTCCTAATGACTAATTTCTAATTGTTGGGATTTAATTAGAGCAATTAGATATTAGGAATTAGGTATTTTATCTTCTTCCTTCTCTCCTTCTTCTTCTTCTTTCTTTTTTGCGAGTTCTTCGCGGGTCGGGTATTCTTTGCCGGGTTCGCCGATTTCACGATAGACCGTGCCGAGCACGCCGTTTACAAACTTGCCGGATGAGTCTCCGCCAAACGCTTTGGCAAGCTCAATCGCTTCGTTGATCGCAACTTTGGGCGGCACTTCTTCGTGTTTGCCGAAGAGAAGCTCATAGAGGCCGAGTCGGAGCACCACGCGGTCAACCGCCGTGATCTGGTCAATCGGCCATGCAGGCGCGGCCTCCTTGATGATCTGGTCAATGCGCTCAAGGTGCTCCACCGTGCCGCCTACCAGCCGATCAATAAATTCATATTCCTCCTCGAGTCCGGGGCCGAATTCGGCTTTGTCGCGCTCAACAATTTCCGCCAGCATGTCTGCCGGCTTCTTATAAAAGTCCCACTCAAACAGGGACTGCATGGCGATGGAACGAGCGAGGTGACGAGATGCCATAAATTTCTAATTTCTAATTGACCTAATTTCTAAATAATGACCAATGTCCAAATCCCAAGCCGAGTCTTTTGTATTGGGTATTGGATTTAATTAGGGCAATTAGAAATTAGATCAATTAGACATTCTGAATTTCTTTCTCCTTCTTTTTCTTCTCTTTTTTACCGAGTTTCGCGAGTACGTCAACCACCTGCCGGGTGCCGTAGTACCCGCAGTTTTTGCACATGACGTGGGGCTGCACCGGCTTGCCGCAGTGTCCGCATACCCCCATTTTTGCAGGAGTCAGCGCATGGTGCGACCGCACCCGATTGCGCTTCCCCTTGCTATGTTTCATCCGTATTACCATATTTTCTATCCTACCAAAAACAAAATAATTTGGCAAATGAAAAGCTCCGGACTTTTGTCTGGAGCCAATAACGCCGTTTCTGGCTTGAGAAAAACTTGCTAAAGCAATTCTGTCTGGTCGGTAAAGGTGATTTCAGTACTCTTTACTGTTATGACCTGTGCGGCAAGAACGACTCCGCATGCGGGACAGCAACCCAAGTCCGGTGAATCTTCTTCGCACAAAAGTTGGTCTATTTGCCAAATACACATACAGTTTAAACACTTGAGCCGACTATCTGGAGTAACAATACCAATGGGCTTTTCCATTTCAACCTCCTTTACGATGTCTGTTGAACTATGGAAAGAGTAAATCTCTTGAGATTACCTGTCAATCACAACGAAATGATCGCCTATGTATCTCGCACCGTCCGAACTTCGCGATCATTTCTCGGTGCAATGCAGTGCTGTATCCTTTATGCAGATCAAAGCGATACGCGGGGTATCTTTTGTGAAGTCGCAGCATAATCCGGTCGCGCGTGACTTTGGCGATCACGGATGCCGCCGAGATGACAGGGATGAGTTCATCGCCTTTGATAATGGTCTCGTGCGATACGTACGACGGCAAATGTAAACTGCCATCAAGCAGTGCATGGCAATCTTTTTGGGGCGCAAGTTTTTGGTACACGTGCGCCGCGCCTTTTTGTGCTGCTTGGTAGATATTGATGCGATCAATCACCGCCGGAGAGATTCGCGACACAGCCCATTTGATATCCGGTTGGCCGGTCAGGAAACCAAACCACTCTTCCCGCTGTTTTGCAGAAAGCTGTTTGGAGTCTTTGATGCCAACCAGCACACGCGCCGCAAGCCGCGGACTCATCAGAACTCCCGCAACCACTACCGGCCCGGCCAGCGGCCCCCGCCCGGCCTCGTCTATGCCGATTAACATGATGTTCCCATTATAGCCCCGCCGCCAGCTTTGCAATAATTACGATCAGGCACGCAATTATTGCACCCGGAAATCATATTTTGATCAGAATTATTTTCCAGCCTTGCAGATATGATGTAACCACAAGTCGTCCCATTTGGCCGACAATCCAATCCAAACTGCATCTGCCCTCCAGATACGGGCTCATAATAATAGTAAAAATCGGAATTATTGAGAGGATCTACAGGCAGGTTTGGTATAAACATTCCTTCAACAGAACTCAAACCCCCAGCAGGCCAAACGTTTGAACCAAATCCGGAACAATTTACAGCAGTAATATTTTTGCTCGAATCACACCACCCACCATCGGGAGCATATTGGTTGTTTGTGTCAAAGTAAAGTTCATTGGCAAGAACAATTTGGCTCAAATCTGCTTTTCTCCGCACGTCCCGCGCTTTTGTCCGGGCTGAATTGAGCGATGCAAACACAATACTCGCCAACAGCGAGATAATTGAGATCACGACCAACAACTCGATGAGTGTGAAGCCATGCGTACCTCTTTTTTTATGCATAAAAAAGTTGCTCATGCCCGGCATTTTCTATATACTAACATCGTCTTGAATTTCGGCATAGTCAAAATACGCTTTATGAAATTTACCCATCTTCACGTCCACTCCCATTATAGCCTGCTCGACGGCTTGTCAAAAATAGACGAGCTGGTAAACCGCGCAAAAGAACTCGGCATGGATTCGCTCGCGCTGACCGACCATGGCAACATGTACGGCGCAATCGAATTTTACCAGAAATGCAAGAAGGCCGGAATCAAACCGATCATCGGCTGCGAAATGTACATCGCCGCCGGAAACATGCGGGACAAAAACCCCGGCGTGGACGACAAACGATATCACCTGACCGTGCTTGCGAAAAATGAACAGGGATACAAAAACTTGATGAAGCTGGTCACCAAGTCAAATCTCGAAGGTTTTTACTACAAGCCGCGCGTGGACAAAGCATGCCTGGCCCAATACCACGAAGGGCTGATGGCGCTTTCAGGATGTTTTAACGGTGAGATCGCCCGCGCCGTTCAGTTTCAAAAAATGGACCGCGCGGAAGAACTCATCCGCGAGTACCAGGACATTTTTGGCACCCAAGATTTTTATCTTGAAGTGCAGCCGCATGATACCGCCGACCAAAAAGTGCTGAATAAAGCACTGGTTGATTTCTCAAAAAAAACCGGCGCAAAGATCGTCGCAACGGGCGACATCCACTATACCAATCCGGAAGATACGGAAGCGCAGGACATTTTGGTATCAGTGCAGACCGGGAGCAAAATGGCGGATCAGGAGCGCCTTACCATGCGCTCTTTTAATCTTTCCATGCGCTCGCCGCAGGAAATGGCGGAGGTTTTTTCCGACCTGCCCGAGGCGATCAAGCATACCCAGGAAATCGCAGACAAAGTGGACATCCAGCTGGAACTTGGGAAATGGGTTTTCCCGATTCCGCCGATTCAAGCAGGACTTGATCCTGACGAAGAGCTGCGTCGCCTTGCCTATGAAGGCATCGAAAAACGCGGCCTGATGAAAACTCCAGAAGTGACCGAGCGGATCGAGTACGAACTCAATATCATCCAAAAACGCGGATTTGTGGTGTATTATCTCGTGGTAGCAGACCTGATGCGTTTTGCCCATGAGCAGAAAATTTTTACCACAGTCCGGGGCTCCGGAGGCGGATCATTGGTGGCGTATCTCACGGGAATCACGCCGGTTAATCCTCTTGAATACAAGCTGCCTTTTGAACGTTTCTTGAATTTAGAGCGGCCCGCACCACCAGATTTTGATATGGACTTTGCGGACAACCGGCGCGAGGAAATGATCAACTACGCAAAACAAAAATATGGAGAAGACAAAGTAGCACAGATCGGAACCTTCGGCACCATGATGGCACGCGCGGCAGTGCGCGATGTGGCACGAGCCATGGGAAAACCGTATGCCATCGGAGACCAGATCGCCAAATTGATTCCGTTGGGATCTCAGGGTTTTCCCATGACTATCAAACAAGCCATAGACCAGACCCCGGAATTAAAACAACTCTACGATACCAATACCGAGATACGGGAAATCATCAATCTCGCAAAAAAACTTGAGGGATGCGTACGCCATGTTTCCGTGCATGCCGCAGGGGTGGTTATTTCTCCCAAACCGCTCGATGAATACGTCCCGCTCCAGTTTGATCCCAAAGGCGGAAAGATCATCACCCAGTATGAGATGACATCCATCGATCCGTCGTATTCCAAAGATCCGGCGCTTGCCGTCGGACTGCCAAAAGTTGATTTTCTCGGGATCCGCAACCTTTCTATCCTTGAAGACTCGGTCCGGCTCGTTAAACTGTACCAAAATATTGAGATTGATATAGAAAAGATACCGCTCGATGATAAAAAGACATTCGCCCTTCTTGCCAAAGGAGAGACAATGGGCTTGTTCCAGCTCAACGGCTCCGGCATGACCAAATATCTCAAAGAGCTGCGGCCCAGTTCAATCCACGATATCAACACCATGGTCGCCCTGTATCGCCCGGGACCGATTGATTCGATTCCCGAATACATCCGGCGCAAACACGATCCGCGCCTGGTCACCTACCTTGATCCGCGCATGAAAGATATTTTGGGAACTTCATATGGCGTCATCGTATACCAGGAAGATGTCATGCTCACTGCAATCAACCTTGCCGGATATTCGTGGCTCGAAGCCGATACGCTGCGCAAAGCCATGGGCAAGAAAATCCCTGCGGAAATGGCGGCCCAGAAAGAAAAACTTTCGAAAGGATTGATCGAACGCGGCATGTCGCCGGAAAAAACCCAGAAACTATGGTCGCTGATCGAACCTTTTGCCGCATACGGATTCAATAAAAGCCATGCCGCGTGCTACGGACGGGTCGCGTACGAGACAGCGTATATGAAAGCGAATTTTCCCGGCGAGTATATGACTGCGGTATTAACCGCAGAGTCCGGAGACATGGAAAAGGTGCCCGAGATCATCGTCGAATGCGTGCGCATGGGAATCCCCGTCCTTCCTCCGGACGTAAATGAAAGTTTCGGCAAGTTTACCCTCATCAAGTCCCCGGACGGAGATACAATCCGCTTTGGCCTTGCGTCAGTCAAAAATGTCGGAACCAATATCGTGGATGCCATCATCGCCGAGCGCGAAGCGCGCGGACGATTCGCTTCACTGACCGATTTTGCCGAGCGCGTCAAACACAAAGATTTCAACAAAAAATCTCTCGAATCACTCATCAAGTGCGGGGCGCTGGACGGGCTTGGCGAGCGCAATCAGCTGCTTGCAAATCTCGAAACCATACTCGAGTTCAACCGCGAGACCCAAAAAGCGCAAAGCGGCGGACAGGCAAGTCTCTTTAGTATGGCTCCCGAAGTGCAGATGGCATCCCTCCGGCTCAAGCCCGCAGACCCGGCCGAAAAACGCGACTGCCTGCAGTGGGAACGCGAACTGCTCGGCCTCTATGTGAGCGAACATCCGTTCCAGCAATATGCCGAAAGGTTCAAAACAAAAAATGTCATGGCCATCAAAGATCTCACAACCGATATGCGCAACCGGAAAGTTGCCATAGGCGGGCTCGTCAGCGCCGTTCAAAAGATCACCACCAAATCCGGGGAACCCATGCTCTTCGTCAAGCTTGAAGACCTGACCGGTAAATCAGAAATACTGGTGTTTCCCAAACTGCTCGCAAAAAATCCTGTGATATGGCAGGAAGAAAAAATCCTTCTCGTCCGCGGCCGCGTCTCCGACAAAGACAGCATCCCGAAGATATTGTGCGAGGAAGCAATAGAAATGGTATAACAGAAAAAATAAATTTCTAATTTTCTAACAATGTTCACTGACGATCGTCTTGGAACATTGTTAGAAATAAAATTATGCTATCATATCGCTCACTCACCAAAGAGATACTTTATTTCCTTGCCAATGCCGGATATGCGGTACTCGATGGTTTTTTGCCTCCCAATTACCCTGAAGCAAAACTTGCCCGCCTCTTACTTGGCATGGACCACAAAAAATCTCGCGCTGCTGCAAAACGCAATTTATCGAGCACCCTCCACCGCCTTAAACTACAAGGACTCGTCACGTGTTCGGGGTCTCGGAAATGTGCTCGCTGGCAGCTCACGCGCACGGGCAAGACATTTCTTGCAAAAATACAAGACAGAGAAAAGGGCGCCTATGTACTCGCACCTCAAGACGGCGTTATTCGCATTGTCGCGTTCGATATACCGGAACGATTCCGCGCAAAACGAAACTGGCTCCGTGAACAACTCGCCGCCTGCGGCTATCAGATGCTCCAGCGAAGTATCTTTATGAGCACGCGGCCGCTTCCTGATGCATTCATCAAGCGCGTGGACGAGATGAAAATCCGACAATATCTCCACATCGCATCGCTCAATCAAAGCGGCACAATACGAAACAAAAAAGAAGAAAAATGGTAATGACAAATGATCGGCACGGAAAATTTCTAACAATGTTCACTGACGATCGTCTTGGAACATTGTTAATCATTTTGTTACAGATAAATTTCCGGGGTTTGCGCAAATTCTCCTTATCGCCTACAATAAAAAAACCGAGGAGGGTTACTCGCTCGGCAACTGATCTTCCCTGCTTCTATTCGAAGGAAATATGATTTGACTAAAGAGAAACGCCAAGACATACGCAGGAAGACCTCCAAATGAAAACAGAATAACCCATTCTGAAAATCCCGATATCTTAAATTCTGTGATTACGCCGATAGCTATGCAGCTCACTATAATGGCTCCCCCCAGCATTAACATATTTTTGAGCACGCTTTTCATAATGCTTGGCATCTCTTTTCCCCCTATGTTTTTTCTTCAAAAAATAAAGACCCTTATACACGGTAGTATACCATTCCCATGAAAAACAACCAAGCAGATCCATCAATCAGCCATATCCGCCACTCGCTCGCCCACTTGCTTGCGGCGGCAGTATTGGAATTGTGGCCGGAAACCAAGCACACCATCGGACCGGCGATTGATGACGGTTTTTATTTTGATTTTGAATTCCAGCATCCGCTCTCGGAAAGCGATCTGCCCAAGATCGAACAAAAAATGAGGGAGATTTTGCCTTCGTGGAAAAAATTCGAGCGCGTGGAGATGAGTGCCGAAGAAGCAAAAGAAGTTTATCGGGACAATCCATATAAACAAGAACTGATTGAAGAACTTGCGGGCAAGGGTGATGTGATCAGCTTCTACAAATCAGGACACTATCAGGACCTGTGCCGCGGAGGCCATGTGGAAAACATTTCAGAAATCAATCCAGACGCGTTCAAACTCACCCGGATCGCAGGAGCATACTGGCGGGGGGATGAAAAAAACAACATGCTCACGCGGATTTACGGACTCGCCTTTTTGACAAAAGAAGAGCTGGAAAACCATATCGCGCTTCTGGAGGAGGCAAAAAAACGCGACCACCGGGTGCTTGGCAAAGAACTGGGACTTTTTGCTTTTTCTGAAGCTGTCGGAAAGGGATTGCCTCTCTGGACTGAAAAAGGCGCGGCTATCCGCCGAGTGCTTGAACGATTTATCGTAGATGAGGAGATCCGGCGCGGTTACAAGCATGTATGCACGCCGGACATCGCAAACCTTGATCTCTACAAAAAATCAGGCCACTATCCTTATTATAAAGATTCGATGTACGCGCCGATCGTGGTTGATGACGAAGAATATATGCTTCGTCCCATGACATGTCCGCATCACTTTGAGCTTTTCTTGAGCCAACCAAGAAGTTATCGGGATTTGCCGATGCGGATTGCCGAAGTTGCAAAACTCTACCGATACGAAAAATCTGGAGAACTCACCGGCCTTATCCGTCTGCGCGCATTTTCTTTGGCAGACGCGCATATTATATGCGCTGACAAAGACCAGGCAAAGCAGGAAGTATCCGGAGCCCTTGATCTGATCGAATATATGGCTGGCATGTTTGGCCTGAAAATGGGCGACAACTACTGGTATCGCCTTTCACTCGGAGATCGGGAAAACGGCGAAAAGTATTTCAAAAATGATGCGGCATGGGATGAAGCCGAGGTCATGCTCCGCGAAGTGCTTGCCGAACGCAAATGCCATTTTGTCGAAGCCCCCGGAGAGGCCGCTTTCTACGGGCCGAAGATTGACGTACAGATGCGCAATTTCAGCGGCAAGGAAGACACGGCATTTACCGTTCAATATGACTTTGTCATGCCTTCCCGTTTTAACCTTACCTATGCTGCTTCCGACGGGACCGACAAATTGGCAGTGGTGGTGCATCGCTCATCCATCGGCGCCATTGAACGCATTATTGCATTCCTCATCGAGCATTACGCGGGCGCTTTCCCCTTCTGGCTGGCACCTGTACAGGTGGCGATCTTACCCGTAAGCGAAAAATTTCAGAAGTACGCCGAGACGATTTTGCAAAACGTGCGCGGGCATGATATACGTGCGGAGCTTGACGCGTCAAACGAGACGCTCGGCAAAAAGATCCGCGCCGCGGAATTGCAGAAAATCCCCTACTTGCTGGTAATCGGCGAACGGGAGCAGTCGTCCCAAACCGTGGCGGTACGGGAACGCGGCAAAGGAGACACAGGAGCGGTAAAACTAGAAGAGCTGGTGAGCCTATTTTCCTCGCAAAGGTAAGAAAAAACAGATGTCCGACAACGGTGTCAGATACGACATAGATACTGCATATACGTCGCGCAAAATTATCGGCGATCCTGCAACGCCGAAGATGCTTTTGCTTTTGCAGAAATGGTCCGGCGGGACCGTCAAAGATACCCGGCATGCCGCATACGTACTTATGACCATTGCCGGGATTTTTTTTGCCATCACCATGACAATATTTTTATCTTTGTTTTTTGGCGGACGGCCCATGGGGCTGCAGCCTGCTGAAAAGTCTTTTATCAAACAAGGAAACAGCCCGGAATCATATGACCAGACGCTTTTCCGAAAATAAAGACGGATTTACCCTCATCGAACTTCTTGTCGTTATTTCCATCATCGGCCTTTTGGCCAGCGTTGTGATGGCAAGCGTGAACAGTGCCCGCGTCAAAGCTCGCGATGCAAAACGAAAAGCCGAGATGAGGGAATTTACCCAAGGATTTGAATTTTATTATGATCTGTATGGCAAGTACCCGCCATACCGGGCATCAAACTCATGCGGCGGAAACCGGGGGGATTGGGCAACCAGCAAATGCACCGATTCCAACTGGCTTACCACGGATAATAATTTTTTGTCATTTCTTTCAATAATTCCACGAGATCCCGTCAATCGCATCGGTCAAGACGACACGCCATGGTGGTTTGCACTTACCTATACCTATGGCGTTTCTACAGATGGCCAACAATATGATCTTCTGACCAATCTTGAAAATACCGGCGACCCGGACCGCTGCGAACTGAAGTTATGGCGGTCGCACGCGGTGTGGCCCACCGATACCGGCTGTTATGCCACGGCAACGCTCGGCACGGTCCCGGACCGGTCAAAACAAATTTATGGTACAAAATAGCCCGGCCCGAACACTGCAGCATCAAAAACTCATCGTCATTGTCGGCCCCACGGCATCGGGAAAATCAGAACTTGCGGTTAAGATCGCACGAAAATACAATGGCGAGATTATTTCCGCTGATTCCCGGCAGGTGTATCGCGGACTCGATATCGGCACGGCAAAAGTGGCAGGCATATGGAGAAACGGCGTTTTCATATACAAAAAAATTCCGCACCATTGCATAGATTTTGTTTCTCCGCGAAAAATATACAGCGTTGCCGAGTTTCAGCAATGCGCGGCACACGCTATCAATGATATTGCGCAACAAGAAAAAACTCCGATTCTTGCCGGAGGAACCGGTCTGTGGATTGATGCGGTTGTATATGACTGGAGTATCCCGCACGTATTGCCCAATCCGAAATTACGCGCCCGGCTTGAAAAAAAATCCGCAACGCAGCTTTTGGCTATGCTCAAAAAGCTTGATCCAAAACGCGCAAAGACGGTCGAGCAAAAAAATCCCCGTAGGCTTATCCGCGCAATCGAGATTGCATCTGCGATCGGACATGTGCCGCGCCTTGTTAAACACTCGGTGTTTAACACGCTTTGGATCGGGCTGAATCCTGCGCCCGTAATACTCGGAAAACGCATCAAAACCCGTGCGCGAAAAATGATCGGTGCCGGTCTTATTGCCGAGATCAAAAAACTTCGTGCTTCCGGTGTCACCAAAAAACGCATCAGCGAATTCGGTTTTGAATACCGCGCCGGACTTGCGTATCTGGACGACAGACTCTCGCAGGCCGGACTGGCTGAACGCCTCGCGATTGAGACACACCAATACGCCAAGCGCCAAATGACATGGTTCAAACGTAATCCAAACATCATCTGGAACCCGTCAACGCGCGAAATGCAAAAATATATCGCTGAATTTTTGCAATAATCCGGTTACTATCATTCTATTCCGATCGTAACAAAATGAGAGTAAACCGGTGTGACTATTTTATTCCATTTTGGTCCCACTGAAACGAATGAAAGAAAAACCTGACTTTCGCCTGTCCTCGCGCACCAGACAACCAGTCATCAAAATTTTTCCCATCGGCTTCAAGAGTCTGACTGAGAATCTCCTGCTGAGCCTGGGGCAGCAATACCATTTCTTTGAGCAGTGCTACATCAAGCCCGTATACGGCAGATGCCGTCTGTTCAGTGATTTTGCTTTTGCTCAATTCGTCATTCAAGCGCTGGATTGAAAGCTGCCCGAGATCCGGCACTACGGCCGCACCTTCCTTTGCCATGATCTCGGAATCAATAAGAAACGTAAGCATATTTTTGCGGACTATTCCAAACAACTCGGCATTTTTCGGCGATGAAAAATCAATCTGCCGGCTATGAGACGCAAAGGCATGCGCGTTTATCACGCGCCGTTCGGCGTTTATAGCCCGTTGCCATGCACGCGCGAAGATAAGCGTGCCGTTTACCGATGCAACCGGATACCAGCCGAACTCATACACTATGAATCCGGCTATGATCACCGCTGAAAAGAGATACAAAAAAAATTTCATAAATTAAGCTTTGCTAACCATGCGGCCAGCCACTGCCAGAATCCTTGTCCGGACTTTTGAATACGGTCTTGCGTACTGCTTGCCTTGTCGGCAATCACGACTACAACCTGTTCGCCGGGCAGTTTAAGATTGAAACGCTCTTTCGCCTCCTGTTCAATCGCGCCCGGAGTCTGCAGATGCTCGAGATAGGCCTCGAGCTCGCGTTTTCGCTGCGTGAGTTCCTCAATTTTCTTGCGGTTTCCCGCCGACTCCCGGTACAGCGCAACCGCTTGCTTCACCATATAAAACGAACCGTACGCCACGGCAGCCGCGATAATAAACAGAAAAATATTAAACAAAATCGAGCGTTTGATCCATTGCATAGCAGTATAGTATCAAAAAAGAAATAATTTGCAAAAATAGATAAATGGCGGTATCTTGGTGAGAGTATTATGTCTATAGTCTCAAATCATGTTTCGTAACCGCAAAAAACTGAATATCATCTGGCTCGGCATCTCAATCGTGGCGGTTTTCGCCATGGTCGCCTCTCTTCTCCTGCCGCTGTTCCTTACCCGTTGATTGCCTGCCAATAGATATGGCCTGCCTGTTTTTGTAATTTAACGCTTCATCATCTTCAGAAAGATATCGGATGATATTTCCACTTGCGCCTGCGCTTTCAGGCGTTTTTTTCCGGCCTGCTGTTTTTTCCACAACTTCATTTTTCTGGTGCGATCTCCGCCATACAGATATCCGGTCACATCCTTGCTCATAGCCGCAATGGTCTCGCGCGCCAGTACGCGCCCCTCAACCTGCGCCTGCAAGGCAATGGTAAATAGCTCCCGAGGCAACAGTTCTTTCAATTTTTGCACGCGTAGTCGTCCGATCGCATACGCGCGGTCCGCAGGCACAATCTCTGAAAATGCCGGCACCTTTTCCCCGGCAACCAGAATATCCAGCCGCACCACGTCCACAAAACGATACGCTCCCAAAACATAAGAAAAAGACGCAAACCCGCTTGAAATACTTTTCAGTACATCATGAAAATCTACGATAATCTCCCGGAGCGGCGCGTCAAATCGGACAAGCAGGCGTTCGCCCGCCAGCGGCAACGTACCATGAATCATGCCGGTCCGCTCATGGACAAGCGTGGTCAGTGCTCCAAGAAATCGCGCCGGAGCGATGATCTCTCCGGCTACCCACGGTTCCTCAACGCGGCTGATTTCATGCCTATCAGGCATCTTCATTGCCGAGTACACCGTTCTATATTCTTCTCCTGATTCTGTCTCTATTGTCTTATCTATCGTCTTGCGAAGACCATAGACGTGAAATGCCACCGAAGGATTTGAGAAAACAAGCGAGAGCTCGTACTCGCGGCTCAACCGCTCAGAGATGATTTCCATATGCAGCATGCCGAGAAACCCAACGCGAAACCCGCGGCCAAGCGACCCGAAGCCGACGGCTTCCGGCTCAAAAGAAAGCGCTGCATCATTGAGCTTGAGTTTCTTCAGCGCATCACGCAGCTGTTCATACTCATCCTGATTCTCCGGAAAAACAGACGCGAACACCATAGGCATAGGCTCGCGATATCCCGGAAGCGGCTCAACTTCCATAGTTGACCCTATCGTATCCCCCACCCGCACCTGTTCAAGCTCTTTAATGCCGGTCGCGATATAGCCGATTTCTCCCTCGGAAAGTTCACGGCTTACCATGCGCTGCGGGGTAAATATGCCGACCTCGGCGACTTCCGCACTTGTCCCGCTCGCAAGAAAAAAAATTTTTTCGCGTGCCTTGACCCGCCCTTCTCCGATGCGGACATGCGCAATGATCCCCTGGTACGGATCGTACAGAGAATCAAAAATAAGCGCGCAGAGCGGTTTTCCGCCGGACGGCTTTGGAGGCGGAATTTTCTCGACAATTACCCGAAGCAAATCTTCAACACCCTCGCCGGTTTTTGCCGAAATTTTTAAAATTTCATCCGGCTCAACACCCAAAAGCTCAACGATCTCTTGTGCGGCTTTTGCAACTTCCGCGGACGGCAAATCAATCTTATTGATCACCGGGATGATTACGAGTTTTTGTTCCAGCGCCAGATGCAGATTTGCGATTGTCTGCGCCTGCACGCCCTGCGTCGCGTCAACAAGCAGCAGCGCTCCCTCGACTGCGGCAAGCGCGCGCGACACCTCATACGTAAAGTCAACATGCCCCGGCGTATCAATCAGATTCAGAATATACTCTCCCCACTCCATCCGCACCGGCTGCATTTTGATCGTAATGCCCTTTTCCCGCTCCAGCGGGTTCATATCCAGATATTGCTCGCGCATTTTGCGCTTCTCTACCGTGCCGGTTAATTCCAAAAACCGATCCGCCAAAGTGGACTTTCCATGATCAATATGCGCTAATATGCAGAAATTTCTTATCTTGTCTCTATCCATCATAAACAATTGGGTGATTGAAGTCTCACTTCAATCACCTCAGGTGATCGTTGTTCCAGCTTTTCGGGAGCATGCCCAGACGCAGAAATCGTTTGTGCATGCTTGCCCGCACCATTTCCATGTCTTCGCTTTTCAGCAGAAGAAGCATTCCAAAGTATGCGATAAGCCCGGCAACACCGGCAAAAAGCGCGCGCATCAAAATCAAAATCACCGGGTCATAGGGTGTAACTCCGGGAAATACCGCGCGCACGGCATAGGCGGCAACTCCGGCGATCAAAGACGCCGCGACTATTTTCAACAGGGGCAAAGCAGGAAACCGCCCGCCCGAATGACCGTTCGGTCTGGCGGGTTCCCTTTTTCCAAATACGCTGCCTGCAAACGGCACGAGTACAATATATAAGAGCAGGACATTCGCTGCAAGTCCAAGCGAAAAACCAAGAGCGATACCAAGCACTTCCGGATGCGGAACATGAGAAACATGAAGCAATGCAGTCAACATGCTTCGAAAAGACGCCGAATGCGAGATTAATTTGGTGAACATGAACGCAAGCCCCACGGTAATTACCGATCCGCCCATATCCACTGCCAGAGGCACGCGCGTATTTTCAAGCGCATAGAAACTCTTAACCAAATGCGGCATCAGGCTTGCTGCAACCATTGCAAAAGCGAGCAGGCCCAGGCACGCGGCGGTGAGCTGCGTGTCCTCCCATGAAAATGCACGGCTCCCGAGCACGACACGGACGATTTCCATGCGCAAAACAAAAAAAAGCGCGACGCTCGGAATAATCCAGAAAAGAATCGAACGCAGTCCCAGAAAAAATTCATGGAAAAAGCGCTGCCCGTTTCGCTCAATGTATGCCGAGCTTAAGCGCGGAAAAAGCGCTACCGAATAACTTACTCCAAAGATACCCACTGGCACAAAATACAGGTTTTGGCTGAACTGGAATATACTGATGCTCCCGGATGCAAGAAGCGACGCCAGTCCGATAAGGGCCACTACCGTCAGTTGGGTAAATGAAAGCGACAGCACGCGCGGTGCCGAGAGCGCAATGATTTTTTTTACGCCTGCATCAATAGGTCCCCATACAAGGCGGGGAGAAAACCCGAGCGAGACAAGCGAACGGTACTGTATGGCCACATGCAGCAGCGCGCCCAAGACAACGCCGCCGGCAAGCCCGATAACTCCCCACGCGGGAACAAACCAAAGAATACCGACAATGATGCCGAGGTTATACAAAATCGGTGCCAGCGCATACGAAATAAAGCGTTCGAATGATTGGATCACTGCCGAGAAAATACTTGAAAGTCCGAACAGAATCGGTGAGAGCAGCATGATCCGCATGAGCGTAACCGTCAGGCTGATATCCGCGGAAGAAAATCCCGGTACGATAATATATACAAGCCAAGGAGCAAGAAAAAACGCCAGTCCGACAAACACAAGAGCGCCAAGCAAAAAGAGCGTACTGACTTGCGAGATCAGTCGGCTCGCTTTGATGCGGTCGCGGCCCAGATACTCCTGGAATACCGGCAAGATTGCCGCGCTTCCCGCACCCAGCAAAAAGATGACGGACATGAAATCCGGAATTTGAAACGCCGCATAGTAGATATCGAGTTCGCGCCCGGCTCCGAAATGAGACGCAAGCAGCCGGTCCCGCACCACGCCGGCCAGACGACTCAAAAGACCCGCGGCTCCCAGAAGGAAAGCCGCGGCGTGAACACTGGACATTTCGTGATTGAGAAAACGAACGCGCATATTATCTTTTCCCGCGAGCCTTCGGAGCGGCCTGCGGAACAGGCCCGCTGGAGGATGATTTCTGACCCTCCTCAACAGGCGGCTCGCTGCGCTGCTCGGGCGGCGTGGCCGGAGGCGCAATATTGTCAAGCGCCGATCGGCCCGAATGCAGATTTTCAAGAATCTGCTTGATCTCCTGATTGTCCGGGTTAACTTTTGCAATCTCCTCAAATTGGGTGATGGCCGCAGCAACATTGCCCTGCCGCGAGCGGATCAAACCCAGAAAATACCGCGCATTGGAATACTGCGGATTCATGGATACCGCGCGTTCAAATTCCGTTGCCGACTGTTCAAGATTGTTATTCTGGTAATAGAGCAGTCCGAGTTGGAACGCGACTCCGATATCAAAGGGCGCGGCAAGTTTTGTATTTTCCGTACTCTGAATCGCTTTTTGCATATTACCTGCGCGAAGCGCGGTCTGTGCCAGCAGGAAATGCGCGGCTGCAAAATCAGCTTTCATGCCAACTGCTTCTTGCAGCACTTTTTCAACCTGTTCGAGTATCTGGGTACGCGCCTTGGTCAACTCTGCCACGTCAACGCCCTGCTCCGGCTTTTGCTGCTGCTGATTGAGTACTATCTGAATCCTGTCAGCGGCCGCAAGGCCTGCACGGCCAAGATCAATGCGCCCGGTCGGATTCAGCGGATCCAGCTCCATTTCTTTTTGATAACTCCCGAATGCAAGACGATCCGCACCCGGAATATACGGAATGATAAGTTCATACAATGCGCCCTGCGTCTGCCAGATAAGAGGATCTTCCGGTGAGAGCGCCAATGCAGACTGGCTGTTTTGGATCGCCAATTGAAGTATCTGCTGAAAATCGTTCTGTACGTTTTTCCCCTGTGCGGCCGCGGCAATCAGCGAGCGAATTTTTTCCGTGCGAAGCTGTACCAGCGCCTGATAGAGGCGGGGATTACTTTTCTCATACCCGGCTGCGCGCTCAAATGAGGCGATTGCGCCGTCAAGATTGCCCTTGTTCACGGCAGTAAGGCCGGATACCTGCGCAAATGCACTCTGAATACGCGTAATCTGATAATAGAGCATGCCAATACTCAAAGAGAGCAATAACACAATTGCCAGTGAAAAAGCAAACACGGCCCATGGCTGTTGAAACGCGCCCCAGCGCTCTGAAATACTCCACAGCCATGTACTGCGACGGCTGCTACTACTTTGAGACCCTTCAGACTCGGAGAAGCCGGAGTCAACCTCCCTGCGGCTCGCCAGACCCGTCATCAACAGGCCCGCGAAGAAAAAGAGAAGCAGCACAAAAGTAAGATTTGCCGGATACAGCGCCGCAACGCATATCATGCCCACAAAACCAAGAAATGCGCCCGCCATAAATCCGGCACCTTCAGGCAGGGAAAGCAGCGCGCGCAGCGACACAACAAGAAATCCGAAAAGAAATAAGAGAAACAACACTACCCCCATAATACCCAACGTGACCGCAAGAGTCGTGATCAGTGAATACCCCTGATTGAATTGCGTACCCCAGAACGGAGTGTTATTGATGGATGCATCCTTATAACGCATCCAGTCGCGGCTAAAGGTTGCCGGGCCCGAGCCGAAAAGCGTACGCACTACGCCTTCGCGGTATACGGACCGGGCAATGTGCAGCGTGGTCATGGCTGAAGGAGACACTTCGGTCGGAAGAGCTATTTTCCCTACGATAGGCCCGGGCACCATGAGCATGACCAGTGAAAACGCCAGTACAATAAGTGAGAGCGCATACTTCCATCCCAAGCTTGTCTTGGCCATATCAGAGCCATCGGCATCTATATCTTCCCGATTGCGCTGCGACATCCAAAACATAAATGCCGAAAGAAACAGGCTCCCGATAAATAAAATAATCCACGCGGTCCGGAAATGCACCATCAGCAGATTTGCCGCAAAGAAGAATATGGCCGCATAGACCGCCCAGCGAACCCATGTCCGCAATTGGTGGAATGCCGGAGCAAGCACAAAGCCAATGGCCATAACCATGGCTGTCGCATACAACAATGCCGCGCTATTGATCGTACCGATCACATTAAAGTCAGTGCCCTGTATAAATGGAGCAATCATCCGGAATGCTGAAGCATTGAATGCGAGCGAGAAAAACGTCAGGGCCGCCTCCGCACCCGCAGCAAGCAGAAAAATCAGCAGCGCGCGCGATACGTCTTTGCGGGACACGAGCAGATTTGCCGTCACCACCATGAGTACAAACCCCGCAAGCAACGTGGACCATTTTTCCGCAGAAGGGTCGTTTAAGAACGCCGAGGCAAACGGCATTTTTGAGAGGAATGTGCTTACTAATGCCGCAAGCAGAAAGAGTGCGCCAGCATACAAGCCGCTTGAACTGACAAACCGAAATTTGCCCATGAGCAGCCCGGACAGAAGCCATAGTACAAAAGCTCCGATAATAAGCAGCAGAAAGGTCATCTCTCTGCCGAAATCAACATTGATCCGCCATGGCAAAAACCACAGCGGCACCGCACCCGCAAAGATAAACAGGAGCGTCCGCCCCAGATTTGCAAACCGCACAGGAAACTGCTGATTTTGTTCGTTCATCATATATTTTTTAGTAATTAAAGACTTAATGATTACTCTATAGTATAGCTCAAAGATGGAAAAGAATGCAAACGCGAGACCGGCTTTTATGGCCCGGCCTCCAATACCGGTTCCGAAGGCGGAGACGGAGCAGGTTCGGGTAACGGTTCCGAAGCGGCTCCGGATTCTGATACCACAGATGGTTCGGCTTCGCTCACCACAGGCGGCTCGGACGACGTACTGGTCGCTGTCTCTTCTACGATAGGCGTCGTGGCCGTCGTCTCATTGATAATTGAATCATTGGAAATTGATTGAGAATTGGAAATTGGTAATTGAGAATTATCCGCGCTCCCGCATATTCCCGTCTCACTCACCATTACCCCATTTCTCATTTTCATGCAGTACGGCTGTTTGGTTACTTCATCATACAGTGTGATCCCGTTCGGCTGGCTTGCAGACCCTACGGTCAGTTTTTGCGTGATAATTTCATCCGTGATAATCTTCACCGTCATCAATGTCCCCTCCTCATCTATGCTCCATTTGCCAAGGTAGCCTGATATCTTCTTGATGTCTATAAGGTTGTGTCCTTGGAGGTTGAGGTTTGCATTGAGGTTTGCGGTGGTGTCGGTGATGCCCGGGTCAAGGGTCAGCAGGCTTGGAGTGTTTGAGGGTGATCCGGTGATGTGTTGGCTCAATTCTGCAATCTTTCTCTCCTGTACCTTGATGCCTGCAAGGAGGGCGGTGGCCATCTTGTACAGGTCAATGCCTTTGCCGTTGGCTGCCTGTATCT
>JACQRW010000022.1 GCA_016206285.1 Candidatus Sungiibacteriota bacterium | reverse complement strand
TTCATTAAAACTACTAAACCTTACTAATAAACGAGGGTTTACTAGTAAGGTTTAGTAATGTTCTCTATGTGAGACTTTTGTGAGTATTTAAAAACACAAAGATAGAGAGAGAACCAATCTGGTTATCATTGCCCCTTGACAGGTTTTGGGAAAGAAAGAAAAACCCCTCTTTGATCAAGAGAGGTTCGCGAAGTATTTTGAGTCAGGCTTGATTTTGATCTGATCAGTCTGCTGCGTCTTCAATGATTCTGATATGCGCGGCATTGGAAGGCAGAGCGGACAGCCACGGAGGAAACAAGCTTACGGAAGATAACGTGACATCGCTTCGCGAGTTGAAGAATTCGCGCACCGAACCCTGTTTTTTGCCGGCCACTGCGGCCGCAAGATCGTCGCGCTGCTGGACCGTAAGCTGCTGTTGCGTTTTAACGCTTCCATGCAAAAGCGCGTCGGCGCGCTTTCGATCAAAATTAAGGGTGCGCACCGCATAGGCAATGTTCATTGAGTCGGCAACAAATTCTTTGGAATTGTCCGGCGGCAAAAGCGCGTCCTGAAGCAATGCGGCGATATCGTCTTCATGAAAAATCAGAACGTCTCCTTCGGTAGTCGCGCGCACTATTAATTTTTCTCCTTCTTCGGCCGTTTCTACTTTGATGATCCGAATTTCCTGGAGCCCATCAACCAATTGAAAGCCCGGCGGAATTTTTTCTTTGATCTGCTGTTTCATCGCATCGTATGCTTTTTTAGTTACCTGCTCTTGCGCGCTTTGCAAATCCGCATCGCTCGGGACTTTTTTCATGCCGCGTGCGCCGCCGCTAAAACCATTCACGGCAACAACCGTAAACCCCTCGTATTTGGGCGTACCCTGAAATCCGGGGATTTTTAAAGACAGGGGGCCGGAAAGGTTTTGTTCTTCTCCCGGCGCATCCGCAATAAGTTGCGCCTCGACAGAACGAGGTACCAGTTTCCCATTCTCCAAAACTGCACCCGGAATCACAACAGGACTCGCAAGCCGAAACAGGACTCCGGACGGCGTGAGAAACCGTGTCTGTGCAACGAGCCGTTGCGGCGCCGTGCTGTATTGGTTGGAAATTTTAACCATGCCGACTGACCGTGCCTCTACATACTTTGTTCCGCTTGCAGGCACCTCCTGAATGCTGGCCTGGGTAAAGTGCAGATGCTCCGCCGGAATTATTTTTTGTCCGGAAACCGGCTGGGAAACGGCTGCGTCAAAAATGACCGATACATCTTGAATAGCCACGGCCTCGATCCTCGGCTTTACCCGGATAGTCGCGCGGCTCAATACCGTAGACATGGCAATCCCCGCTCCTCCGATCAAAATGATACCCGTGATCATGCCGCGAAGTGCATATTGCCGGGACGAGGCACGCAGCGGGACAATGCGTTCCGAAAGAGTACGTTCGCTTTCATCCATGCTTTGTCCTTTGTTTTTTTTCTTGGGAAAAGAGAACCACGGCGCAAAACCGGTGTCGGCCGGACGGGAAGTTTCCGTCGGCGGTTCGGTTTGCATGTGAGCGTGGAGAGCAGCCTGATCGAACATTTGTTCAGGCACATTCGGTAAAACCTCGGCTGCAGCCGGTGCATACGCATGCACGACTAATTCTTCCTGCACCGGCACGGTATCCGGTACGGCTAATTTTTCCGCCGGCTTTTCCGGAGCTGCCGGAATATTTTTCTTTACTGCAGGCTTTCCTGCCGGCCGAATCCGGATACCGTCAGCTGTTCTTTTGCGTGGACGACTATCAATCATAAAAAAATATTAAATGATTACTTCATGATGCATGCCGTAACATATGACTGATGCAAGTCCCGCATCTTCAGGACCCTGCAAGAACCCCTTGAGCATGTTATCCGCAAACAGCGACTTGCCCTCCAGTACGGTTACGTTGGGAGCCGCGGCATACGAAAGAGTTTTGAGCCACTCGCCTTGTTCAATATACGCGCGCACTTCGGAAAGATAAGCACCCCCACCGCACAGATATGTTTCCCCGGTCAGCGGACCAAATGGATAGAGAAAATCAAGCGCATCGTTTAGACTTCTGCTCCACAGGGCAATAAGTTTCTTGTCTCCTGACCGGACAGGTTTCCCTCCTATTTGGGAAACGCCCAGCGGAAAGGCGGCGGTCTGCGCCAGCGCCCCGTCTTTGAGCATCACCACCATGGTACTGGTACCGCCGACATCAATCAACACGGCATCACGCACATTCAGCCGCTGCGCCAGCGCTTCCTGATATGCGGACGCCAAAGGAATAAACTCGATAGGCACTCCCCCAAGCATTTGTTTCATTTCTGCAAGCAATGCTCCGGTCTCGGGCGGAAAATATGAGACTAGTGTTCTAAACCTGATACTATGCACGGTTTCTCCGGGTGCGATAAGCGAATGGCGCACATCACGGCGCAAGACTTCGGCCAAAAGAGGATACCCGTTGACTTCAACGCCTGCAGGAGTCGCAATCATAGCGCGGTCTTCTTTTGTATGCTGTTCAAACAACCTGCCAAAGTACTCAACCATGTCTTTCCGGTCAAGATGCGCCTTGGCGCCCGGTTCCATATCCCACTGCTCAACGCGATAATCGGCCAGACTCGTACCGAATCCGGCAGTGACCTTCGCAGGCACGCGTCCGAACTCCTTGATTGCGCTTGCAAGCATCGTGTGCAATTCGCCGACAATCCGATCGGCAGTATAGGCGGCCGGCATCTCAATTGCAACGCGCTTATGGCCTTTAATAATCGAACCATTATCAGAAATCCCGTATACCAACCCCTTGATGGTGCGCGACCCGACATCAAGTGCCACTGCAAGATCTGATTTCCCCATACGAAAAAAAGACATGCCTCCAGTATATCAAAATTGAGAACAAAACAACAATACGCAGCACTGTGCAACACCCAGTGTTTAACATAGACTCACTCCACAACCCCGCGAATCCGGCGTACGCCTGCGGATGACGACTCCTCTTTGACAATGCGAAACCGGCCTACCTCGCCGGTATGGCCGACATGCGGGCCGCCGCAAAATTCTTTGGAAAATATCTCGCCGGTTTTCGGATCAAACATCGTGTACACTTTCACCCGCGGCGGATACTTTTCCTTGAAAAAACCAAGCGCGCCTTCAACCAGCGCTTCTTCATATGCCATCTCTTTATACTCCACTTTCAAATCGCGGCTGATGGCGTCATTTACCCACTCCTCCACTTTTTTCAGTTCCTCCGGCGCTACTTTGCGCCCGAACCGAAAATCAAACCGGGTACGTTCTACCGTAATATCAGACCCGTCCTGCCGCACTTCCGGCCCCAACACCGCGCGCAGTGCCGCATGCATCAGGTGCGTGGCGGTATGCAGCCGCGTCACCTTCTCAACTTCCGACTCATCCCGAATCGTCACCTCCCCGGTCTTCATATACAGCCCATGCCCCCCGAATTTCGCCGTTGCCCCCGCACGCGAAATTTCTTGGTGTTTTCTAAACTCTTCATCAAAGGCTTCTCGGGTTAAATTTTTGGCATTTTTACCGTCATCGAAATCTTTTATCATTTCATAAGGCAGACCAAAACTTTCATAAAGCTTAAATGCCATCTTTGCGTCAACCTCACCTATTCTTCTTAACTCGTTCAATCCCCTTCCTAACGTGCTGCCGAATTTCCCATACTCATTAGCCGCTACGCGAATTATCTCATCTCTGTTATTTTCATCATTAAGTTCTTCGTAAAAATCTTTATAAGAGTCAATCACGGTATCAAAGAGCAAAGCGTCCTGAACACCGTAGATAATCAACCTCCTCATCAGACGACGAAGTACGTACCCTACTCCTTTATTTGATGGACGTACCCCATCGGCAAGGAGAAAAGTAATCGCTCTGGCATGATCTGCAATAATACGTTTTCCTTTTTCACTATTTCTTCCCGATGCTCGAATATCAATATTTTCAACAATCGGCGCAAACAAATCCGTTTCAAAAATATTTTTTTTATTCTGCGAAATCATCGCAAGCCGCTCAAGCCCCATACCCGTATCAATACCTTTTTTCTCAAGCGGTATAAGTTTGGCGTTGCCGGCAAGCAACTGCTCGCGCGACCCATTGCATAAAAATTCGTTAAAAACGATATTCCAAATCTCCACGTCCTTGCCATTGGCGTTTGTACAATAAATCTCCGTAGTCGGCCCGCACGGACCCGATGCCCCCGTAGGCCCCCAAAATACATCTTCCATCCCTTCTTCACGCACATCCGCCACGCCAAGCGATTTCCAGATATTTTCGGACTCCGTGTCTTTGGGCACCGCATCAGAACCTTTAAAAACCGTGACGTACGATATCGCAAGCCCCAGTTCTTGAGTAATAAAATCATGCCCGTACGTAATCGCCTCTTCTTTAAAATATCCGCCAAAGCTGAAATTTCCGAGCATTTCGAAAAACGTGAGGTGGGTCTCATCCCCTACTTCATCAATGTCCGATGTTCTGAAAGATTTTTGCACCGACACGGTGTTTAAACTTTTAAAATCTTTTACGGGATCAGCGTCACCCGTATAGTAGGGCTTGAACTGCTGCATGCCCGCGGTCGTCAAAAGCACCGACGGATCATCGGGTATCAGCGAAGACGACGGCACCACCGTATGCCCGCGAGCTTCAAAAAATGCCAAAAATTTCTGCCGTATTTCCGAGGATTGCATATCACCAGTAAATCAAAAAAGACAGCGGAAGTCAAAAAACGGCAACCATTGCATACGCATATGTTTGCCGTTTGCTACTATGCAGCCGGACGAGGAACATCTTTCATCGTCTCTTTCAAAAAAACTTCACCCTTGATGGTATACCCTACCACCGATGCCAACACTATCTGCAGCTTCTCCCGACCGCGAAAAATTCTGCTCATCACGGTCCCTACCGGACATCCGATGATATCCGCCGCTTCATTATACTGAATGTCCAAAAGATCACAGAGAATTATCGGAATTGCGTTTATTTCAGGGATAGCCTCCAAAGCACTGAGCATAGTATCGCTGAACATCAACCTCAAAATCGGTTCTATGTTTCTGAAACGTATTTCGGAAGAATCGCGCAAAACGCAAAGAGTATTCCGCACCATATACTCTATTAAACAGCAGAGTGACTTTTGAGACTCTTCTTTCGCCGGATACCAATGACTGATTGCTTCTACATCGCATTCATCATACTTTTGGTGCTTTCGATAATTATTGATATAGGTGTTCCGAAGTATGGTAAACAACCACGCTTTCAAATTTGAGCCTGGCTCAAAAGATCCGCTAAAACGACACGCTTTCAATAAAGTATCCTGTACCAGATCTCCTGCGGCATCTTCGTCCTTGGTAAACCTTAACGCTGCAATAAAAAGTTGCGGCTGAAAATCAACGAACTGATCGTTTAACTTTCTATTTTGATTCATTTCCCTACCTCCTCTTTAATGTAAAAGGTCAATTCGTCTGACTATAGAACTTCAGATATTCATAGCACGTCACATGAGATTGTTCAACGTGGGCTACAAACAAAATAAAAGCCGCCACGACCAATGCGCGGCGGCTGTACTCTGTAATTAACCAAAAGCTAATTCAAAAATGCCAACTTAAGACCAAGCAGTCTTTTTTCAAGAGTTCTTTGATCCTGTGGCGTAAGCAACGACGTTTCAGCTTCAGCCAAGACCGCCAGAAAAACCGTGTATCCCGAACCCCGTCCAATCCATTCAAATGCCTGCTTGCCGATCAATTCAGTGGTGTCGCCATCATCAAATGTCAAAATATTATTGGTAAGCTGCACCGTATAGCGTTCATAGCGGTCAAGCATGCAGAAGCAAAGTTCTTTTACACAACCTGCCATCATGCCAGGCAATATAATTTTGCCACTGATCTTGCCGGGAAATTCAGAAATTAGGTTAGGGTCATATACGATTCCTTGAATCCTGATCTTATGGCGCCAAGGTCCTCCATTAGCTATAATAAGTCCAATGCCCGCAAAATAAATCTTACATCTTTCAAAGATCTCGGCCAGCTCATTTACGCCCGGCAAAAAAAGATGTGATGTCGCCATGCGATTCCCCTTTCTTTGCTATGCAAATCTGATGCAATAATAAGGTAATTATCACAAAACCGTCCGGCAGTCAATAAAAAAAGATCGCCACTCCTCCGAGTGGCGACTGCTGGTATAAACCCACTATAAAAAATCAGCGAGAATTTTGCTACGATGCGGCATACGTAATTTTCGAAGAGCATTTTCTTCTACCTTACGTGCAGTTTCGCCGCTACATCTAAGCAACCTGCCGATTTGATGCAAAGTACGCGGGCTGTCCGGACCGATGCCGTAACGAAGGCGGACGACTGCGGCTTCGCGTTCTGTCAGAGTAGACAGACAGCTATTAATATGCCGTTCCAGTTGTTGCGAAACTAAAGATTCATCGGGCAGATCCGCTCGAGCGTCCTTGATGACTTCCTGCAAAGTCAGGTCATCTTCGGTTCTCGCCTCTTGCAGACGTATAACCGGCCGCATCGCCATTTGCAGTTCTTCAACTTCTTGGGGCTTTAAATCAAGCGCACTGGCAATTTCCTCATTGAAAGGGAACCTGCCATGTTTATTATAGAAACATCCAACTATGTTGTGCAGTTTACTCATCCTTCGAACTTGATATTCCGGGAGACGGATATTGGAACCTTGCTCTATAATTGCACGCGTAATAGCTTGGCGCACCCACCAGTGCGCATAACTGGCAAATTTTACATTACGATCCGGTTCAAACTTTTTGACCGCGCGCATGAGACCGATGTTACCCTCCTGGATCAAATCAAGAAACGGCAGACTAAGGCCGCGATATTTATTTGCGATATATATAACCAACCGCAAATTTGCGCAAATCATATCGGCTTCTAATTGTTTGAGAAGTTCCCCCTGTCCGCTTCCTTTTGCTATCTCAATCCGCTGCCAAGACTCCTGCTCTTCTTCGAGACTCAGTAGAGCAAACTGCCGTATGTCGCCAAAATAGCGGGCTATAAGGTTATCAAAATCCTCGTCAGACTCACATACAGGATCATCCTCATCTGATATGCCGGATTTCAAATCTAACCTTTCATCAGACAATATAACTTGCTTTCTCTTTCTTGGCATTATCCGTTCCTTTCTTTTTTTCAAAGAGCTTTTGCATTTTATCTCCTATATGTACAACAAATTTCGTTATTAAGCAATGATTCCTCCGCCAAGCATTTCGTCGCCCAGGTAAAACACAACAGACTGTCCGGGCGTGACCGCCCGCTGGGGTTCTTCAAAACGAACCGCATAAAACATATCACGACTCATAGTTTCTTTTTTTGTGTTACGTGCTGCGTGTTTCGTGATTTGTGCTTTTTGCAGCGGCTGCCGATACCGAATGCGAGCCATACACTTCAAAGGCAATTTCGGCTCTTTGCCGGAAATCCAGTTTGCCCCGATCACTTCAAGCTCGTTTGAAAAAAGTTTTGCATCATACGGCCCCTCGCTGACCACGAGCGTATTGGTTTTCGCATTTTTCTCCGCTACATAGTATGGGATTCCACCCCCTATTTCGATCCCATGCCGCTGGCCAATGGTATAAAATGAAAGCCCTTCATGCTCGCCTACCACCTTTCCCGCGGTCGTGACCACCGGGCCGCTCTTTACCGGAATGTATTTCTTCAAAAATTCCGCCATATCTATCTCCCCGATAAAGCAAATCCCCTGCGAATCCGGCTTGTCGGCATTTGGCAGCCCGATTTTTTTTGCCATTGCCCGCACCTCCGGCTTCGTATACCCGCCGATCGGAAACAGACAGTGCTGCAGCTGCTCCTGCGTGAGCGTCCAGAGAAAGTAAGACTGGTCTTTGTTGAGATCATGGGCAATTTTGAGTTTTGAGTTTTGAATTTTGAATAAATTTTTAATGCTTGAATTTTTAAAATCATGTTTCTTTTTATTTCGAAATTCAAAATTGGAAATTGGAAATTCCGGCTCCTGCCGGACGTAATGGCCAGTGGAAACAAAATCTGCTCCCTGCTCCAGCGCCCGACGTAAAAAAACGCCGAATTTTATTTCGCGGTTGCACATCACATCCGGATTCGGCGTGCGCCCGGCCGCGTACTCGGCAATCATATATTCCACCACGGCAGTTTTGTATTCGGCAGTCAGATTCCACGTCTCAAATGGAATACCCAGATGCGCCGCAGCGCGCATGGCATCATACCGGTCTTCTTTAAACGTGCAGGGAATCTCCGGATCCCCCCACATCTTGATATGCACGCCGACCACGCCATACCCTTGCTCTTTGAGCAATGCCGCAGCAACCGACGAATCCACTCCGCCCGACATCCCGACATAAACTTTTTTCCCGCCATTCGTATTTTTCATCGTCCAAAACCATACCACGTTTCAGTCGTTTTGTCACGATGTTTGAATCAGAGAGCTTGTTTAAAAAATTTAATTCAGCACCCAGATCGAATAGTTGAGATATCCGGCAAAGCTGATCCATAGGATATAGGGTGCCAGAAGCCATGCGGCAGGCTTGGAAATTTTCGTAAATATCAAAATGGTCAGCACAATCGCCGCCCAGAGAAGCACGATAATCGCAAGCGCATTGCCGATTGCATGAGCCCCGAAAAATACGGGCGTCCAAACCGCATTCAAAATCAGTTGCGCAGCAAATAACATAAGCGCTTTTTTCTTCTCCGGCACATTGCTCTTCCATACCAGATACAGCGACACCCCCATCAGAAAATAAAGCGCCGTCCAGACCGGCCCAAACACCCACGCCGGAGGATTGAGAGCAGGCTTTACCAATCCTGCATACCAACCTGACTGAATTGCGGGTGTTGTAAACACTGCGCCAATCACTCCCGCGGCTTCCGAAACCAATATTGCTATCACTAATTTGAAAACGTTACCTATTTTCATAAATTTGTTTTGTAATACACCAACAAACTCCAGTTTGTAAGTATGTTGTTATATTTTTTGGAATGATCGCAGGAAGCTGACAAAGGTCTTGCCATACGGAGAAAGTGTGTGTTCAACAAATTTGCCACGGTATTTTTTATTCACCAACCCGGCTACAGACAATCTCCGCGTATGCTCGCCAAGAGTTTTTTCGTTCGCACCAAGAGTGGTGACAATATCGTCCAGCGTTGCGCCATCGTTACCCGCGATACATAACAAAATCTCAATGCGATGATGGTTGGCCATCCCCTTCAAATGCCGCTCCATTTGTTTTGCTGTTTTCATTTTCGCCATACCTGCATTATACACCATATCCTTACATTCTCAAGTTTATAAGGATGTAGAATTTGACCATAAAAGTTTATTGGAATGCCTCAGATAAGATGGATTGCTCCAAAGAAATGAAATCCGAAGCGGTGGATTTCTGATATTCCCGTAGCCGGCCGATTTTTTCGGAGAGCGCATCCAGCCGCTCCACGATCTTTTTCTGCTCGGCAACCGGCGCGAAATAGATTAACGAAGGCGTTCTTTTATCAATGCCATCAGCTCTACTTCGCTGTGGTACACACCGTGTCTGGAAAAAACTAAAACAATGCAATGAGTGTCATGAATTATTTCAAAGATGACCCTGTATCCTTTTGACTTTCCAACATTTTCTTTGAGTGGCACCACGCGGCCTTTGAAAATTTTTCGTGCGCCAAACCCCGGGAAAGCATCAATTGCTGGAGTTTCTCGCAATCCCTTTAAACAAAAAAGGCGCTCCCAAGACTCAAGCGATTCTTGCGGCGCGGCGGAACGTCTTAACGCACGAAAATCTTTTTGAATATCATCATGCCGAGAGATTTCCATACCATGCTAAAGCCGCTCCATCTCGGCATATTTATTGCGGTAATACGAAAGATTATAGTCAATGACATCGTTTGGCTTTGTGGCAATCCAAGGCGCTTCGCCATGACTCGCGCTTTTCATTTCAGCTCCGGTAAACCTCTCCCATTTATCAGCAATTTCTTCCATCATTAAAATTTCTTCCTTTGAAAAAAGACTTGGATCAAATTCCATAAGTGGCTCAATATGCTGCTGATCATTATATCCTTTCGGCATCTTGCGGTTCACAATTTTTATTTCTTTGCCCTGCATCTGTTTTAATGTCTTCTCCGCCATCCGTGGTACCGGCCCATTTTCAAACCGCAAGTATTCATCTCCAGTCACCGAACGGCCATACTTCTCAAAACAATCAAAATCAAGATAATACAAAAGCTTCATGAGCTTCAGCTTGCCC
>JACQRW010000021.1 GCA_016206285.1 Candidatus Sungiibacteriota bacterium | reverse complement strand
CGGCGGAAATCGAAATGCAACTCGAGCAGCTGAAAGCGCAGCAGGGGCCAAGCGTTGCCGACCAAGTGGCTGGCCTCGAGCGCGAACAGCAGGAAGCCGTTGCCGCAAAGAACTACGCGCGGGCGGCGGAAATCGGCCAGCAGATTGACCAACTGCAGGGCGGCAAACCCGCCACCACCTCCACTGTCACACCTCCCATCACTGCCCCCCAACCCGTGGTCAACGGCCCCATCGCCAGTGACGCGGCCGCACTCGCCACAAAACGTGCGGAGGTGGACGCGCTCATCACCGCCAAAAACTTTCGGGTGCCCGAGCAAAGGCAGCAGTTTTACGCGGAGATGTTTTCCGCGAAAACGCTGCCCGCGTTGGAGGCGCTTCGGCAACGGGTTGTTGCCCTGCCTTAGGGCATCGGCACGACCCGCTTGGTCGGGACTCAAACTGGTAGCGCGCTTTTTCAGGCGCTACGAATATTAAGGAGATCTTTATGAACCTAGTGGCCGGTAGTGGACGATGTGCGTCTGCTACCGGTTTTAAATTTGACTTTTTAATCGGCTTATGGTAGTATCCTACTATCAATCTTTACATTGATTTTTTGTTCTTTTTATTTTGTTGCCTCTATAATAATTTCGTATTGTCACTTTTATGATACGCCAAATGAGGAAAGATTGAGCACGCAGAGGATGTGCTCCATCCTATCTTCAGCAATTCCGCTGGAGATGACCACTACCTTCTCCGCCTTGGCGGAAAGGAGCGTATCATGTGTGAATTTTGTGACGAGGGACCGGTGGATCTGGAAGGACTTCAGTGGGATCTTCATTCTTCGCGTAGGGTCACTATCTTCCGCAAGGAAGGGAGCGACCTGAAGGCAATCACGCAGTCACAGGGAAATGTCAGGGTGCGCCTCGTTCTCGAGGTCATGCCTACATCTTCGTGTGACGATGATTGTAAAGAGTGTCGCTCGAGCTTCATCCCGTTGGAGGAGGTGATGGCTGTCGAAGCCGTTCCCTCCCTGCAGCGGGTTGATGCTCGTCCCGAAACCACTTTGTGGATTCGGGATTCCACCGGAGTTCTGATCAGAACCCGGTTCCAAGCCACCTAGTCCGCGCGTCTTTATTTTTTGCCCCGGTCGCATCTGCGCGATCGGGGTCTCACTTTTTACTGACACTCCTTCCTTAATCAAAAAAGAGCGTAATAGCTCTTTTTATAGTAGATCTATTGATCAAAGATAATTCTACTGCAATCTCATAATTAAGGCCAAAATCGTCTCAAAATTTCTTGGCTTATCTTCCAGATAGGCCGCAAAATTTGTTCAACGATTTTGTCTCTAAATTCTGAAATTTCGTGACGAAAATCTTTGATCAGTAGGTCTAGTGCTTTTTATGCTGTCTCCAGCTCCGTATCGGTGATTATTTCAATCTTTGAGTCCGTTGAGAATCCCGTTTATTTTTTGAGACTTGTCCGCAGATTTTTTCTCGGTCTCCTCTATTGTGTCCATCACGCCTTTTTTAAACGCAAGCGTTTCTGCGAGAATAAGCGCATCAAGATCAGGCGCGTGTTCTTTGAGGAAAGCCATATCTTCTTCGGTAATCTCGACGTTTTCGGTCCCAAAGAGGTGTTCAAACTTCTCCCGGAGTTCCGGAGAGAGCCGTGTACGGATTTGCCGGACAACCGCTCCCAAAATTTCATTCTTTGCATCCGCAAGCGCCCGCTCTCTTATTTCAG
Source organism: Candidatus Sungiibacteriota bacterium (assembly GCA_016206285.1). GTDB lineage: Bacteria > Patescibacteriota > Minisyncoccia > Sungbacterales > HO2-52-23 > JACQRW01. The sequence continues at coordinate 34,118 of JACQRW010000021.1, read as the reverse complement.
GAGCGGCGTGTTCCAGACCTGCTGTCTTCAACATATCCGTTTCAAGAATTTTTTTCAGATCATCATCCATATGCTATCTTTTTGCTTTTTCCGCACCCATAAATTTCCGCGCCCATTGCGCCCCGTTGGCGTACCCTTCAAATGTCTTGAGAAATAAAATATCTTCCACCTCATCGGTGATTTTAATTCCCATTTTCTTGAGTTTCTCCACCCCTGCATGAATCCACTCCGGCATCTTGACTATGCTGTATGCCGCGCCTACCGGAACGCCGATAAGCAAAGCTCCAAGCAGCATCTCCATGCCGCCGATTTCAGGATGGGCAAGCTCATGCAAGTCTTTTTTTGCGCTTTCAATAAAAATGTCAGCAGTCTTTGCCCCGAGAGCGCCTGCGTGGGAAACAGGGTTGATCTTATTAAACTTCCGTACTGCTCGCGTAAGTTTCCACTCGTTTGTCTGTTCTGTTTCCATATTATTTTGTGGCGTAATTGGTTGTGCTCTATTTTCTCTTACCATATGTATATTATACCGTAAAATGCGAAGGAGGTCAACACGAATGCTGACCTCCTCTGGTTATGGTGCCCGCAGGCACATGACTACTACGAACCAAGTTACTGCGAGCACCCCGCCCACAGCCTTGGCCCGGTTTGACTTGATGAACTCGGGGCCGAGCACTATCCGGCTCCCGAAACCAAAAATAAAAGGAACTAACAAAAAAGTAATCGCCCAATGCCACTCGTAGAGAATGGCGTGAACAATTCCATGGTTTGGCATCAGAAAACCCGAACTGGCGCTCCCTTTAGTGCTCGCCGCGCTCTTTGCGCTTGGAGAGAGCAGCGCCGCACGCTCTCCGCACTGCCTGCGCTGCTCATGCACCTGGCGAATTCCGGCGATGTTATGAGCATGCCACTGCTCATAGAGGCTCTGCGACCAGCGGCCAGTAGCTTTATATCGGGCAACCTCTTCAAGCCCGGTTGGTCCTTCTATAAATGGCTTCTGGTCGGCGATCATGATAGTGTTGCACCGCATGAGCTCCTGCGCAACGATTTTTTCCCCACGCAGCGTCTCGGCAAGAAACAGCTCCGTCTGTTTCTTTAAGTCCGTAACTGCGCCAGTTTCTCCAAGTAAATCAGGAAACTGGGTGGTGAAAAAATAATATGGAAATGGTGCGAGGTAAAACGCAAACATGACCACCACCACTCCCCACAGCCATTTATTACCACTGGTGTTGATGGCGAAAAAAAACAAACCAAGCGTTGCCGCGATCGCCATACCAATGACTGTATAGCCATTGGTAATATATCCGCCCCACCACGCCAGCAGGGCTACAACAGTAAGGAGAACTCCGCCCCCAAGGTACACATTCGGATTTTCCCTATTCATGGTCTACTCCCTTCCATCGTGAATAATTGCACCAACAATTACGTCCATAATCCCAGCCGCGGCAAGACCTTCTAAAAATCTTCCCCGCGACCGGCCGTTTGTAGTAGCAACCGGTGCTGTAGGCTGCCCTTGTTGGGTTGCCACACGTGTCCTACGTCGTTCCTTGGCACGTGCCAGCTCATCGGACAGCGCAATCGGCACATAGCCAATACCGCCGACCACGGACAGTCCAAAAATTCCCCACCACATACCAAGTGTTTTTGGGGAGAACCATGCGCGCGAAACTCGTGCCTCGCACAGTATGCCGCCTCTGGAGATAAAATTGTTCCGTCCCTCTGCGGTGGCAAAGTTTTTCCCTGGGACGCATCGGTTGTCAATTTGTCCCAGTGCCTGACCGGTGCAGGCAAGTAGCGCGGCAAACAACAGAATATTGATCATCCACCACGTCCGCAAGCGGGTGTTATTGTCTGTCCAAAACCGTCCCCACCACCAGAGAAAATTTGTCTTAATGGGTGGGATGTGAACAAACAACAAAAGACCGACCAGACCAACAGCCCATCCGATCCACGAAAACTGGCCGATCAACAGGATACCAAACACGATTCCAATAAAAATCAATGTTGCCATATTTCTCTCCTCACCTTCCTGTGTCTATTTTTCGTTGTGCGCGAGCTTTTTTAAAAACCCGCACCAGTCCAGAAAAAATCAAACCCTTGGTGTCGCTCTTGGCAGGTTTGCGAAAGTTCGTTGATGCGCTCGCAAAACCCGCAAGATCGGGGAATGTTTTTGTTTCCCCAACTGCCGAAATCACCACCGTGGTGGTGGACAAAAAAGAGACATATAGATTTGCCTCGCCGTTCGGGTCTGTGACGGCGTGGACATCAGGCCTGCCAGCTGCGGCAAGTGTGACCGTCTCTCCCGCCACCCGTTTTCTGTCGCGATCGTAGATCACGACTAAAAAACGATAGCGTCCTGCCTCTCGAAAAGGCGTGACACTCAGGGGGTCAAACTGTCTTCGCTGTTGCTGTCTTCCTGTTTGCTCTGCCATTTTGGCACTCCCTCTTTTATTATTCTGTCAAGGAAACATACATATATTATACACCAAAACAAGCAAAAAGTCAAACTCTTGTTTGGCAATGAGCAACCGCATATGTTGGAAGCTTTATCATAGCTGCGCAGCTTGCCCTTTGGCTCAAAATGCGCTACCATTATGTTCATGAAAAAGAACTCGAACAATGAAAATGCGGACCGGGGAGCAGGCAATGGGGGAAAAAACAAGGACGACCAGATGCGGAATTTTCCGCGGCAGTTTTTGATGGCGCTGTTGATTTTGATGGCCTTGGCTGCGTTGTATTCCACAATCGCCGGGTCGCTGGAAAATAAGAAAACGCTTTCGCTCTCGGAAGTAGTATCAAAAATCAACGCGGGCGAGGTAACGGAGATTTCGGTGTTGGATTCTGATCTGACGATCAAGCTGAAAAACAGCGAAGTCTACCAGGCGCAAAAGGAGCAAGAGGCGGGTTTGACTGAAACACTCAAAAATTACAATGTTGATTCCGGCAAGCTCAAAGATGTAAAGGTGCAGATCGAGACGCGCGGGGTTTTGAACACCATGCTCGGCATTGTGATCCCGGTACTTGGCCCGGTTGTGCTGATCGGGTTTTTCATCTGGTTTATGGCGCGGCAAGTGCAGCGCGGCTCCATGCAGGCGCTTACATTCGGCCAGTCGCGCGCCCGGCTGATCAGCCCGGATGACGGCAAAGAAAAAGTGACGTTCAAAGATGTTGCGGGCGTGAAAGAGGCCAAGGAGGAATTGAAAGAGGTGGTGGATTTTCTGAAAAACCCGAAAAAGTTTTTGGATATCGGCGCAAAGATCCCCAAGGGCGTGCTGCTGATGGGGCCGCCGGGTGTCGGCAAAACCATGCTTGCGCGCGCCGTGGCAGGGGAGGCGGGCGTGCCGTTTTTCTACATGTCGGCATCGGAGTTTATCGAAATGTTCGTGGGCGTGGGCGCGTCTCGCGTGCGGGATCTGTTTAAGCTTGCCAAAAAATCCGCGCCGTCCATTATTTTTGTGGATGAGCTTGATGCCATCGGCCGCATTCGCGGCGCTGGCATTGGCGGGGGACACGACGAGCGCGAGCAGACTCTGAACCAGATTTTGGTGGAGATGGACGGCATGGAGACCAACGACCGCATTATTATTTTGGCTGCCACCAACCGGCCTGACGTGCTTGACCCCGCACTCTTGCGCCCCGGCAGATTTGACCGGCGCGTGGTGCTTGACTTGCCTGATATCAACGACCGTGTGGCGATTTTGGAAATCCATGCACGCAATAAGCCGGTGGAGGAAGATGTAAAGCTGCGCGTGATTGCGGAGCGCACGCCCGGGTTTTCCGGAGCTGATCTGGCAAACCTTATGAACGAGGCCGCGATTTCCGCGGCGCGCGAAGACCGCAAGAAAGTGGGTCAGATGGATCTGATTAATTCGATTGAAAAAGTCATGCTGGGTCCCGAGCGCAAAAGCCATATTTTGAGCATCGAGGAGAAAAAAGTGGCCGCGTACCACGAAGCCGGGCATGCGCTGGTAGCGACCTCGCTGACTCACGCGGACCCGGTGCACAAGGTGTCCATTGTATCGCGCGGGCGCGCCGCCGGGTATACGCTCAAACTGCCGAGCGAAGACAGGCACATGTATACGCGCTCACATTTTCTCGATGAAATGGCATCGGCGCTTGGCGGGTATGCTGCGGAGAAATTGGTGTTTGGCGAGCTGACCACCGGGCCTTCGGATGATCTGCAAAAAGCGGCAGCGCTTGCGCGGAATATGGTGATGCGGTTCGGCATGTCGGACAAAATCGGCCCTTCAGTGCTTGGCGAGCGCGAGGAGATGATATTCCTTGGCCGCGAGCTCACGACCGAGCGCAACTATTCGGAAGAAACCGCGCGCGTCATTGACGAGGAGGTAAAGCATCTGATTGACAACGCCTACTCCCGCGCCCGCGAAGTGATCACCAGCAAGCGCAAAAAACTTGACGCCATCGCGGACTACCTGATTGAGCACGAAACCATCGAGCGTCACGATTTTGAAGCGCTCGTGAAAGAAAAAGAGGCGTAATCCGCCTCTTCCCGGCCTGTAGCTCAACGGCAGAGCTCCCGTCTTATACACGGGTGGTTGTAGGTTCGAATCCTACCGGGCCGATTTTTTATTTCTTTTTTCTTTTATCTGTGCTACAAAGACAGGTAATCTTGCATTTTGACAATACAATAAAACCTAAAGGAGGCAGATATGGATGATGGCGTCATGGCCGTTGAAAATGAATTTCATGTGCTTGTTCAATATCCTGATGGGAGTGTAAGACCCGCAACAAAACGCGATTTGGAATCAGGCTTTTTTATGCCTATTTCTGCAAATATCATATTGCGTCCCGATTCAGTGCCGACCTTGCCGAATCCGCGATGCGATCTGCCCGGCATCTTTTCAGACCGGAGGCTGTATATGCCAAACGGCGGATGCATGTATCTTGATACCGGTAGCACGCCTGAACATGCCGGACCCGAATGCCGGGGACCGCGCGAGGCGGCGCTGTACAATATTGCGGGCCAGCTGCTCATTACCGGATTGTATGGCGACCCCCGTCCTGACGGATCGCGCGTTGTCCTTTTTAAGCATAATCTTGGTCTTGATCAAAATGGCCTTCAATCCACAACAGTCGGCATGCATGAAAATTATCAGACGAAATTCCGTCCCGACAGCCCGGCGTTTATTTCTTTTCTCATTCCGTTTTTGGCAAGCAGACAGATTATAACCGGCAATGGCTGGGTGGATGAACAAGGAAGGTGGTGCTATTCGCAGCGCGCGCTTTGTATGAGCACCGATGTAGGCAGTACGACCACCTCTGGCCGTTCGATATTGAGCACTCGCGATGAACCGCATACGGGCGTTTTGAAAGATAAGATCAGGCGATTGCATATTATTTGCGGAGATGCCAATATGTCCGAATATCAGATATGGCTGTCGCTTGGCATAACTGCTCTGGTGATCTCTATGATTCAGGATGGAGTCCGTTTCAAATGGGAGTATGCAAGGCCCATGTTGTCCGATCATACGTTGATTGCCAGACAAATGCGCAGCGTAAGCTATGATTTTGCGGATCGCGGACAAACCAGGCTGATTACGTTGAAAGGCGGAGGAAGGGTGAGCGCGTACACGCTGCAAACATGGTATCTTGAAGAAGCCGAATGGTATCTTAAAAAAACAAATTTTGCATCGGAACAAAGCGAGGCCGAGGCATGGCAAGTGCTGCATGAGTGGACTCATGCGCTGAACGCGATTTATGCCAATGATACGGTATGGCTGGGTGAGCGGCTGGACTATATGATGAAGTGGCGTTTTATGGAAGAATATCGGGTTGGAAAACACATAGTGCACAGTCCCCAATGGATCCTCAGACAAAGGCATTTGGAGTTGAAATACCACGAATTGCCCGTTTCGGGAAGCAGCCAAAAAACCATGAGCCGGATTCTGCATGAACGCTATCCCGCATCGCGGCTGTTTACCGATGCGGAGATCGCATATGCCCAGTATAATCCGCCGCAAACCACGCGCGCGCGCATGCGGGGCAAGTTTGTGGAGGCAATGATGCGTGCCGACAAAAAGGATACGGTGACTATTGACTGGTCGAATATTTGGTATCGCGGGTACCGCTGCAACATGTTTGATCCGCTGCAGTCCGACAATGCCGAATTTGCTTCATTGATGTCGTATTTTAAATTTTGGTCTGATGAAACTTAAATCCTGACCAGTCCCGATGTATCGGGACTGTTTTCTTTTTGTTGTGGATTGTGTTACAAGATAAATCATATCGTGTTCTTTTACAGATAAGGAGAAAAAGGATGGCTTGTCTTGAGTGCCGCTGTGCCGTATGCGAAAAAAAGCAATCAATTCCGCTTTGCTCTGTTCCCAGAGAGGGTTTGATTTTTTTGGAGGAGCACATCGAATATCCGTGCCGGAATTGTTTTCGTACGGGTCGCGTGCTGGATCCGAGATTCAACTGTCGTTTTATTTCTACTGGCGTGTATAAAGACAACTGCGGCAGGCGTATCCACGTCATATTTTCCGATTGTCTGAATTAAAAAATGCGACGCGTGAAAAGCACCGCGTTTCCTTTTTTGAGCCCGCTGTGTTACAAGAAAAAGAGAGCTTGGTACTTTGAAAAAAGAGGAGGCGGCCGGTATGATAGTATTGCTGGTGGAGAAGCCAAACGATAGAGGCGGGCATGAATTAGCGACAAAAATGAAGCAATTGCCATGCGTAAGGAGGCTGTATATTGCAGGGCAGGATGAAAGTGTCCGTGAACTTGGTTTCTATATTTATGCCGATTATGCTGATGCGCAAGATATTGATAAATTGATTTATGTCGCTCGTCTGGAAGAAATCAAGGTTGTTGTGATAGAGCCGGAAAATCCGGTTGCCAATACTATTCTTGATGCGTGCAAAACTCATGGTCTGACTGCCTTTGTAGGCTTGTGCGATGCGCTGCCATTATTAAATTCTCCAGATGATCTTTCCAGTTAATCACGATACCTTGCGGGTCGTGATTTTTTATTCCAAATGCGCGGCGGATTCGAGCTCGGCGAGGCGGGCGTGAAGGATCGGGTGATTGGCGAGCGTCGGGTCCTGTTTGGCAAGGGCAATGGCTTCGTTGCGCACAGTCTGGATAAGTTTCACGTCGGCCAATGCTTGCTTGGCGATTTCGGAGATTCCCCACTGTTCGGTGCCAAACATGCTGCCCGGGCCGCGGATTTTCAGATCATATTCTGCAAGTTCGAATCCGTTTTTTGCATCCACGATTGCCTGCAGCCGCCGCGTGACTGCGCCGTCTTCAGTGGGAAACAATATACAGTATGACTGCTGCTCTCCTCTGCCTACGCGCCCGCGAAATTGGTGCAGCTGGGCCAGGCCGAATCTTTCCGCGCCTTCGATCACCATGATATTCGCATTTGGCACATCCACGCCCACTTCGATCACCGAAGTCGAGACAAGTATATCGAGTTTGTGATCTTTGAAGTGCTCCATAATTTCTTTTTTTTCTTTGGGTTTCATCTTTCCATGCAGCATGGCAATGCGGAGATTCGGAAAAATTTCTTTGGATAGTTTTTCATATTCCTGCTTGACGGCCTTTACGTCAGAGGATAGAGATTGGAGATTAGAGATTGGAAGATCAAACAGATTCCCTCTATTCTCTATTCTCTTATCTCTAATCTCTATCTGCGGGCAGACCACAAATGCCTGGCCTCCTGCGGCGATCTCTTTTTGTATAAATGCATATGCTTTTTCCCGCTCACCCGGTTTCACGATTTGTGTGATAATCTTTTTTCTGGATTTCGGTGATTCATCAAGCAGCGAGAGATCGAGATCGCCATAAATTGTAAGCGCCAATGTGCGCGGGATCGGAGTCGCGGTCATGCTCAAGAAATGCGGAATCACTTTTTTTTCGCTTCCATCGCGTTCTTTACTATGAGTTTCGTGTTTTGTGATGAGCGCCGCACGCTGTTCAACTCCGAAGCGGTGCTGCTCGTCTATAATGATAAGCCCGAGTTTCTTGAACAAGACGGTTTTCTGGATAAGCGCATGCGTGCCGATCACGATGTTAAAGGCATTGCCGGATGTAAGTTTTTCCGAGCCAGTAAGCAGTCCCACGGAAATATCAAATGGCGCCAATATTTTTTGAAATGTGGCAAAGTGCTGGCGCGCGAGTATTTCAGTCGGCGCCATGACTGCGGTTTGATATCCGGCTTGGCACGCCATGTATGCTGCGGCTGCGGACACAATCGTCTTGCCTGATCCGACATCTCCTTCAAGCAGTCGGTTCATGGGTATTGGTTTTGCGATGTCGGTTAAAATTTCCCAGATCGCTTTGCGCTGGCTGTCGGTAAGCGCAAAGGGGAGCGAGGCGACAAATTGTTTCATGGCCGCAATATCGTTGAAAATGTGCGGAGCTGTATGCTGTTTGAGTTTTGACCGTTCTTTGAGCGCGTGGAGCTGTATAAGCAGCAGTTCTTCAAAAGTAAATCTTCGTTGCGCCGATGCCGCGGCATCGAGCGTGTCGGGAAAATGAATATCGTGCAATGCTTTGCGCAGTTCCGGCAGGGTATGGTTTTCGCGCATCTTGACCGGCAGGGGGTCGGAAAGTTTTGCTGCCAAAGGCAGAAATGAAGAAATTAAAAATCGCAGCCATCGCGATGATATGCCTGCGGTTTCAGGATACACCGGCACCAGCCCGCCCGTATGGATCCCTTGTTCCTGATCACTTGTGCTACGTGTTACGTGTGTCGTGTCTCGTATTTTCTCATGTACCGGGCTTGAGAGAAACGGGCCTGATTTGCCAAGGCTGACTTTGCCGGAAAGCCGCACTGCCATGCCGGATTTAAGATTGCGCTCCAGAAACGGCTGGTTAAACCAAAGCGCCTTGATGCGTCCGGTCTCGTCTTCGATTACGGCCTCAGTGAGCGCCATGCGCTTGTGTGCGGTGCGTCCGGTTGAGATTCTTTTCAGTATTCCTTCTATGGTCACGGTCTCTCCCGCAACCACATCGTCGATGGATTTTACGTTTGAGAAATCATCGTACCGAGCCGGAAAATGAAACAGCAGATCGCGGATTGTGCGGATCCCCAGCCGCTTGAGCGCAGGCACGATCCGTTTGCTGATCTTTGGCACGTCTTCAATTGGGGTTTCCAGGGTGACCATACTCTTACTCTATGCGGAGCAGGACAAAAAGAAAAGCCCCGTGTGGGGTGCCTTGACATCCTCTATAGATTTGTTACTATAGGCTTATCACCAACGGAAAAGATCACCCTATGAGGTCCTGTCCCCATGGGGCCTTTTCTTTTTATAGGCCAATAATTTCTCCAAATCATTCATAAAACGCAGGAATGGGCGAAACATTTTAAATTTCAATAAGGCGGAAAATTTGTCCCTATTTGGGATGAGAATGGCTTTGAGCTTACTTTGCTCTATAAGATATTTTACCAGACAATGAAAATCACCGTCTCCAGTGACAATTACTGCTTTTTTATAATTTGGAAATTCAATCATCGCCTGCAAAACTAGTTCCGCATCGCAATTGCCTTTTGTTGTTCCATCCTGATATTTAAGTGTTGGTTTGAATATGCAAATAAAGCCGGCTTCCTGTAGAGATTTATACAGATCATTATTTCCCTCAATGTATCCAATAAATAAAAACGCTTTTGCGATTCCGTAATTCTCGGCAAGGTATACGCGGAAACGAGCAAAATCAAGCCGCCAGCCAAGGTCGCGAATGGCAAGATTAAGGTTTTGACTGTCTATGAAGGCATAGTTGTTCGTATTGTGTTTATATTTCTGGCTCATCAAAAAGTTTTTATCGCTCTTGAGAGGAATTGTATTTTGGCTTTAATCAGCCATGAGGCGTAACGAGAAAGGTATGAAGTAAGACTTAATGTGTTCCGGAGAAATTGATAAAGCCGGTTTGGGCTCCATGATACTCTCAATAACTTTGGCCAGCACATTTATTTCTTGAAGGCGTGTTTTCATATCAGGCAATGCCTTTATTTCCGTGAGTATCTTCTGCGCCCGTGCCAAGGCTTCTTGCGCAAGGACATCCTCATGCCGCTCCTTGAAAGAAAGTATTCTGGATACTTCAGCGCCCAAATTGGCCATTAAAAAAAGAGGCGTTCTTTCAGTATTCATGCTGCTTCTATTTTTGAGTTTATGATCGCCTTTATTTTGTCTCTGATATCCTGATCTTGTATTTCCATCCCCATATTGCCGGCCTGCGGCCTGATATTGATGAGGGAAATATATTCAATCCATGAATCCCGCGGCCTGTCAAAATAGACATTAAATCCCCACACGTCGCTTTGGTTTGACCCGCGCGCTCTGATTATTTGATTGGCATCGGCATGGTACTCTCCGCCGAACGCGGCAATTTCTTTTTCAATATCTACCACGCCCTTCACCATCGTCCCATAAAACTCTTTGGCAACTTCCCGAAGTTCTTGGAGAGAGATTGTGTTCTCGACTATTTTGATATTCATAGCGTTAAACCTACGAATGCCCTCGAGAGGAATCGAACCTCTATTTTAAGATCCGCAATCTTATGTCCTATCCGTTGAACGACGAGGGCTTAACACGACACACCATACCTGTTTTTAACGAATAACGCAACCCATGCAGCAGGCGTGTTTACTCTCATTCTCATACGATCGTAACAGAATGGGAGTAAATAGGATTTTGATCGGATTCTGAAGCGAGGTGCTTTAAAACCCGATGATGCGCATGATCTCGTCCATGAGAAACTGCTGGTGCTGCTCTTCCGGGAGCAGAGTGAGCAGGAGTTCGCGCACGTGTTGCTGGTCTGTAGTGCCGAGCGGGAGGCGGACATACGGAGAGAACGTCTGCGAGGTTTCGAGCGAGAGTTCCGGGTGCTCGGGCCGGTTGAATATCCAGAATGATTTGATGCGGGAAATCTGGTAGAGCGTCTTGCCTGCGCGGATGCCGTCATGGCTGATGGAAAACGCGATTTTTCTCGGCGGCTGGTTGCGGAAGAGCATGAATGTTGCGAATGCGATTATAACAAACAGGGCAAAGAAATAATTCTGCACCCAGAGCGCCAACGCGAAAAGAATAGCCATGATGCCTCCGGGTACTGCATACCACGCATGTCCGAAATCAACTTGTTCGTGCTCGAATGCGGTCCACTCAAGAGATTGGGGCAGCGGGGGCATGTCGGGTTGTGCCGCTTCTTTCGGGTGCCGGTCGCGCTCTTCAGGCAGCGAAAACGTGGCAGGTGCCAATATCGCATGGGCCAATGTCGGGGGTCGCTTTTGAGCCGTAGTTTGTGCCGGAGCGTGTGTTTCGGAAATTTTACTGCGACTATTGCGCAAATCAATAGTCCCTCTTCTTTTATTCATATACAGATCATAGCAGAAAAAGGAACGATAGGAAAATCAAACTATGATAGCGGATTCTATCCGCCATAGTCCGCCTCGGGCGGACGAAGGCGGAGGAGGTGAGATTCGAACTCACGATACGGTTTCCCGTATAACGGTTTTCAAGACCGTCGCCTTCAGCCGCTCAGCCACTCCTCCAAAAATTACATCGGGCAGGTTTCTGCGGCTCCGCCCGGTTTTGAACCGCCGGGTTCGCCGACTTCAAGGGCAAGGCCGGTTTCCTGGCCTATTTTTTTGATGATCTCTTCCGGCGATATTTTTGTCTCATCGAATGTCACGTCGAGGGAGCGATCCTCGTAGCGTACGATAACATTCTCGACACCCGGTATGGAAAGCATCATGCCTTTCATGGTGCCGGGTATGGATGGGCAGCCGATCCGGGACGGATGTAAGGTGATTGTTTTCATGTGAAAGAGTATATCACGAAACAACTGAAATTACGAGGCCTTTCCGACCGGCAGTGTAAAAGAGAATACGCTCCCTTTTCCTTCGGTACTTTCGACAAACATGTCTCCGCCGTGCGTTTCCACGATATTTTTGGCAAGATAAAGTCCAAGGCCGTTGCCCGATGTCTGAAAAAGCATGGCATTGGTAGTGCGGAAAAATTTGTTGAATATGCGGTGAATCTGGTCGTGGGGAATGCCGATTCCGGTGTCTTCAACCTCGATTCTGATGTTTGTTTTGCCGTTGATCACGCGTAATGTGACGGATCCGCCGGGGGCCGTATATTTGAGGGCATTATCGAGGAGATTGTCTATTACGATAGCTATCTTTTCCGCGTCAAGAAAAAGCGGCGGGAGCGCTGTCGGAGCGGGTTGAAAAATTATAGTTACTGATTTTTCACGGGCTATTTTCTCAAAGCGGGGAAGCAGGGCTGCAAGTATAGGCTCAAGCGGTTGCATGATAAACTCGAATCCGAAGCGTCCTTCTTCGATGCGCGCGACATTGAGGAGATCGTTGATCAGCGTGATCATCTGCAGGGTCGCCTGCAATCCGTCCCGTAGTATTTTTTTCTGTTCTTCATTTGTCTCGCCCATGTCGCCATCAAGCATGGCCTGATATGACCAGCGAAGGGCGGTAAGCGGCGTGCGCAGCTGGTGCGCCGCAACGGAGACAAATTCTGATTTTGTCTTGTCAAGCTCAAGCAGACGGGCGTTGGCTCCGGTAAGCTCCATATCGCGCCGTACCAGCATTTTTGCGCTCTGGTCATTTTCAAGCAGCAGCCGCGTCTGCGCTTCGGTGAGCTGCTGCAGCTTGATGGTGCTTCGGGCAATGACAAGGAAAATAATAATGGCGAGCAGGGACGTGCCGATTGCAAGCGCAATTGTTTGCCGCTCGCTTGCCAGCGCCTGACTGCGCGGCTGTTCCACGAAAACTCCCCACTTTACGACCGGAATCGGCATGCCTACGGTAAAGGTATCCTCGCCGTATTCATTGATATATCTGTCATCCGGAGCAAGTCCGTCGGCAATTGCCGCATCAACGAGAACTTTGGTTACGATCGGACGGCTGCTGAAGTTTCGATGCTGCAAAATTTTGTTCAGGTCCGGCTGCAGGATTTCGGTTCCTTCGCGGTCAAGCACATATACATGTCCTTGTCCGATGTTCGGCGAGCGGATAATGGAGAGCAGATTTTGCACGTTCAACTCGGCAATGAGTACTTCGTTGAATAAGGCCTCCGCGGCAGGTATCGGGATAGTCAGAGTTATATGCGGTTCGCCTTCGGGGGAGAGAAACGGGAGAGAAAATGCCGGTGTGCCTTGCAGGGCAAGATAGAGAGACGCATTGCGGGACTGGTCAATATACTGATCGGTTATAACCTTGCCCGACCGGTCAATACGGATCAATTCTTTGCCGCTTCTGGTGACAAGCGCCACGCTGGTAAAGATGGCATGGTGCCGCAAGAGATTGCGAAACGAAGTGCCGGCATTCCGCTCGTCGGCAACTTCCTGTGCCGCCTCTTGCGCGTCGGTGAGCGCATTTTCGAGCGAACCGTTGATTTCCGATTGGATGCGTTCTGCAACCGTGAGACTGAATACTGATGCCGCGGTGCGCGTGTTGCGCAGTGTGGGGATCAGCCATGCCGCGTTGATCGCGATAAGTCCGAACACGGTCAGTACGAAAAATATCCCTTGTCGGGTCAGCATTGTCCAAAATTGCGGCATAGAGTCCTACTTTTGTTATTCTTCCTGTTTGCCGATGACCACATCAGCTTCCTTGATCAGCTGCGGATCAAGGGTAATGCCAATAGCCCGGGCTGTATCAAGATTGACGGACAACAACAGTTTGCGCGGTGTCTCGATCGGAATTTCTCCGGGCTTTTTTCCTTGCAATATCTGGTGCGAAATGGTGGCGGCTTGCTGTCCCATGACCGCATAATCGGGTCCGAACCCGATCAAAGCGCCGCGTTTGACCTGGTCGGTATCGAAAGCGCTAAACGGGATTTTTTCTTTTATGGCTTGTTTGATATACAGGTCAAGACTGCTCCAGATCAATGAATCGCCGCCCACGATCATACCCTGCACCTTCCGTCCGGTTATTTTGGGTGATGTCGAGGCATTTTCTTCTTTGGTATGCACCGGAAAGAGCGTAAGCTCTATTCCCGCATCTTTGGCCGCTTGCACGCCTATTGCCGCTGATTTATTTGCCGCAACGTCATTCAATTCTTCCGCAGTCCGGGGCATGGCGATTCTTTTAATTCCCGGCACTATCCTGGCCAGGAATTCAATGCGTTTTGCAGTCAGTTCCGTGGAAAGACTAATGACCCCGGTTGCATTGGTTCCCGATTCTTGTATGCCGTTGACCACTCCTGCGGCAATGGGATCGGCAATGGAAGCAAAAACAACCGGGATCGGGTTTTGTATCTGTTGCGTTGCTTTGAATGCCGCCTGGGTTGCGGGGGTTGAATAGGTATTGATCAGGTCAACTCCTGCGGCGGCAAAATCATTCGCGGCTTTATCCAATTCTTCAGGAGTGGAAACATATCGGATATCATATGCCACATTTTGTCCTTCCACATAGCCGAATTCACGCAACCGCTCCTGAAATCCTTTTACAGCAACTTCATATGAGCCTTTGCCGCGGGATAAAATACCAATCCGATATATTTTTGGCGCTGACGCCGGTGCCGTCCGATACCGCATCCACCATGCCGTACCGATGGTTATGAGAAGGAGCGCCGTAAAAATAGCGATATTTTTTTTCATATTACTCGCCGATCGCGCACATGACGATTGTTTCGTTATAAAACCGCGTGTTGATTTTTGCAGCGTCGCGGGATTCTCCGGCAATGGGCGCCACTTCGCCGTAGGTATAAAATCCCAACAAAGGCACATCTCTGCCGATGATCTCCATAACGGCCTCGATCTCATCTTTTGCTTTCTGCGCAAAAAGTTTTTCGCGGGCGATGCAGTTGAACATGAGCAAAAGCTTCGGCTTTGACCCCGCGGCTTCAAAGTCTCTCATGAGTTTTCGGGCTGCTTCCTGTGCTGCCTCGATGGCGTGTTCTTTACTGCCGATCATGAGCCGTATTTCAGAGCCCTCGGGTATTTCCGCCGCGCATGTAATGGCGCCTTTGTCATCTACCGTAATCGGATCCCGGATAAGGTATTCATCGAGTTCCGGAGCTTTAATGCCGAGCGGATAGGTAATTGCCATGCGTGCAAGAGGCTCTTTTTTCAGATCCTCGGCTTTTTCTCCGAAGTAATCCTGGTAAATGGAGATGGCCGGTCTGTTGTCGAGTTCTTCCACCACGGCGCCGTGCGATTTGGTGACTTTCATGGGAATGCCGATGGGAAGCCAGCCGTGCCGTACGCCGATGCCGAACGTAAATGATCCGGAAAGCCCTACGCCGGCAACTGTGCCGCTCAAAACTTGGTCATTGCAGTATTGGTATGTTTTTTCAAAAAGAAAATCATCGCCTGCAGCGCCTCCGACGAGCGGAAAATGAGGTCCGAGCGCGTCAATGGCTCCTCGCACGATATCCGCGCCGTTACCTGTCAATACGTCCGGCAGCATGATAAGCGTATGTAACGGACTCTGCGAACGCGATACGATGTCTTTGGCAAAAGCCTGTCCCGCGAGCCGGGCGTTTGTTTTAATGTCTCCGCCGATGCCGTTGGTAAATGCAATAGTGTCCGACTGTATTGCCATAACCGCAACGGATTTTTGATTTGGACCCTCGGCGGTTATACCGCCAGCATCCGTACAGCCGGTGAGTGGGGTGTTGTTGCTTGCTTCACGGACTGCCCGGATGACTTCCTGCTGGTCAAACGCGACCGATGAAAACACAAAAAGAAAATCAGCTTTGTCGCTTCCCATGCGCTGCATTGCAAGATTATATGCCTCGTATCCGGCGCGATACGAGTCCCGAAGAGTGCTTAATCCGACCCCTGCGCGTATTGCCATATTTTTTGTATTATTATTTAATAAGTATCTTGTCTATTTTTTCAATGATTTCCTGGGGGTTGGTATGCGCTTTGACAACATAATCAACTGCGCCATTGTCCATACCGCGTTGTATTTCCTCTTGTTGTCCAAGATTGGACGTAATAATAACGGGGATATCTTTCCAGTCCGGGTTTGTCTTCAGTTCGCTTAAAAAAGTAAATCCATCGGTTCCCGGGAGCACAATATCGAGCAGAATGATATCTGCGCCGTATTGGGCGAGTGTGATTCGCGCTTGCGGTATGTCAGATGCCTTATGCACATCATACTTATTCTGCTGGAGCAGTTTCCGCTCAAGCAGCTGTACCAGCATAACATCGTCTTCAATCAGGAGCACGCGGGGACTGCCTTTTGGTTTTGGTGCGTATGGGACAGACGGAACCTGTCCGGGGGTAGGCATTCCCGGGTCATTCTGTTTTGCCGTGTTTGTTGAAGAGATTGAAGCAGAATTCATCTCGCGCGATGTCTGAACATGCGGTTTCTTGTCCTCCATAGGTTCATCGGATGAGGAAAAAATCTCGTTTACTTTCACAGCAACATCCTGCGGGTCGAAGTTCACTTTAATCAGATAGTCGCGGGCGCCAAGCTTCAGTGCGCGGCCAACCTCGATCTGTTGTCCGGAATTGGAAATAATGATCAAAGGAATTTTAGGGATGATATGCTCATTTCGCAGCGCTTCCAGCACGCCAAAACCGTCTACTTTTGGCAGCATCATGTCCAAAAGGATCATATCCGGGTTGGTTTCCTTGACCAATGCGATGCCTTTTTGTCCGTCGTCAGCTGTTTTGACAATATATCCGGATGCTTCAAGCTTTTTCACGAGCAATTGCGCGATGATTTTTTCATCTTCAATCAAGACAATAACCTTTTGATTCTGATTTTGCCGCATAAGAGCCGAATTAAGAATCTGCCTGCCATCTTTTTCTCTATATTATATCTGCGTTCGTTCGCTCACTTCATTATAGAGCATCTGTATTTTGTTGCAAATAAATTTACAGCACCTTGCGGGAGTATTGTTTTGCAATGCTCAAGACCAGCAGAAAGAGGACCAAACTGAATAACAGGCCCAATTCGGCAAATCGGAGGTAGCGGCGCAGCAGGGCGAGCGAAATGCTGGAGAAGTAACCGAGCGAACCCACTGCGATTATCCAAACCAAAGTTGCCGGAATGTCGGATGACATAAATTTTCGCATGGGCATGCGTACCATGCCGGCTCTGGCGATCACGCCATGGCCGATAAAGATAAATTTGGAAAGCAGAAAGCAGTGAAACGGCCGGTCGGCAAGCTGGCTGTCAAGCGGAGCAGCCATGCGGGTGATCCATTCTTTGATCCGGGGGTGCGAGCGGTTTGCAAGTATGCCAAGGTGATACCACAGGAGATCGCCGATAAGCACTCCGCCCAGAACAACTGCAAGAACCGTCTGCAAATTGAAAAAACCTTCTCTGGCCAGAAATACAGCCCCGAATAAAATAGCATCTCCCTCAAAGATCATGCCCAAAAACACAATGCCGTATCCGAGCGGCTTCCAGATGGTGAGATAATAGAGGAGGGTATGGTGCATTTTGTTGGATGTTGACCGATTCGGCTCAAAATATTCATGGTTTCGCGCTCGAAACATTCGTATTTTTTCTCGGTTTACTTACGGGAGTAGTCTCAAATCTGTCTGAAAAAGCCTCACGGTTTCGTTCCTCAACGTTCGTTTTTTCATCCAGATTTTTGAGACATGAGTTTATTTTATGGCTCTATAATAGCATACATTTCATCCTCCAGCTTATATGATTCCGGGGAGCGGATGTTGCGCGGACGCGGCAGGGGATTGGTGATGGTCTTTTCGATCTTTCCCGGGCGGGGCGTCAGGATCGCGATGCGGTCTGCAAGTTCTATTGCCTCCTCGATCAGGTGCGTAACCATCACAATAGTCATTTTTCGGCGCTCCCAGATCGCGAGCAGGTCTTTGCGCAGTTCCCGTGCGGTAAAAGAATCCACTTCTGAAAACGGCTCATCAAGGAAAATGATCTTGGGGTTTGTCGCGATGGCGCGTGCAATGCCTGTGCGCTGGCGCATGCCGCCGGAAAGTTCATGGGGGTGCGCGTGTGCAAACCGCTCAAGGCCAAGTTCGCGCAATTCTTTCATGACGATAACGCGCCGCATATCCGCGGTCAGGTCCTTTCGCATGATCAAGCCCATTTCCGCGTTTTCATATACGGTCAGCCATGGCAAGAGCGCGAATTGCTGGAATACAAAACTCATGTCTGTCTGCGTGATGCCATTTTCCCATTGCATCGTGCCAGAGTATGACTTTTCAAGTCCGCTCATGATGCGCAGGATTGTTGATTTGCCCGATCCGGACGGTCCAAGCAGCACAAAGAACTCTCCATGCCCGATCTCAAGATTGATATGTTCGAGCACATGCAAATCTTCTCCGGGTTTTTCCGAAAATGTCTTGGAGATGTTTTGAAGAGAGAGGATGGAGTCCATATGGATTATTCTTCGGTCAGCTCATGGCTCCACGCAAGCAGCGGCAGCCAGATCAGTTTATTGGCGCTGAATATAAGGATAAGCAATCCGAGAATGCCAAAGGACGTTATGGTGGCGTTGTTTGAAAATGTCTGAAAGAAACTTCCCAAGCCGGAAGGCGTATGTACGATGATTTCCGTAGCCACGAGCGCCTCCCATCCTTCGCCAAGTCCGATGATTGATCCGGTTACCAATCCGGGCGCGCTTACCGGCCACAAAAAGCGTTTGAGGTATTCTGTTCCGCGCCACCCTGCAATTTCAACCGCCTCTTCCCAGTCGCGTTTCATGAGCTTGAGCGAGCTCAAAATCGAGAAGAAAATCGGCCAGATGACGGTAAAAATCAGGAGCGCTATTACCGTGGCTTCGGATACTCCCCAGAGCAGGGTTGCCACCGGAAGTGCTGCAAACGTGGGGAAGCTTTGCAGCACGTCAAAAACGGGCAGTGCGACAACGCTGCGTTTGCCGCGATAGAATGCCGCGGCGCAAATCCACGCCAGCACCGCAGCGATGACATAGGCAATCAAAAGCCGCACGCACGATACAAACACGTCAAAAAAGAGCGTACCGGTGGCAATATGCCCGAGTCGGGAAAAAACGAGCAGAAAAAGAAACGGCGCCACAAGCACGACCAGCGTTGCGACCATGTGCCGCCGCTTCTGGTAAATGACTAACTGTTTTCGCTTGGTCGGGTGGTGCATCTTGGCTTTAGTATAGCGTTTTTTGCAACCTTTGGGAAATTGACTTCTGCTATGCAATCTGGTAGAGAAGGTTTATTCAAGCTCATTGATAAAAAAGGAGAGATATCATGAATATCAGGCCATTTGCACTTGAACGCTACTTTGACGAACAAGAAGAATTGAGCGCTCAATATTTGCTTTCCGCATCCGACCCGGAAACATTGAGAATGGATGCATTGCTTGCGTTGGCCGATGAAGAATCTTTCCGGTTATGGCGGAATCTTAGTCTGGGCTATACCGAGTCGCAGGGACATTTGTTGCTTCGGAAAGAAGTGAGCAATCTCTATAATGATGCGATCACGCCCGAAAAAGTTCTGGTCTGCACTCCGGAAGAAGGCATTTTTATCGCGATGCACGCGTTGCTGAATCCCGGAGACGATATGATCGTAGCATCTCCCTGTTACCAGTCGTTATATGAGATTGCCCGATATATGGGTTGTACTATCGGCTGGTGGGTACCAAATCCGGTTACCTGGCGCTTTAATCCGGGCGAGCTCCCGCTTCTGAAGCAGGGAACCCTCAAACTGCTTGTTTTTAACTTTCCGCACAATCCAACCGGCGCGCTGCCGTCGAGGAGGGAATTTGACGAAATAATCATGTTTGCCCGCAAGAATGATGCCTATATTTTTTCGGATGAGATGTATCGTTTTCTGGAATATGATCCGTCCAAACGGCTTCCGTCTGTGAGTGAAGTGTATGAAAAAGGCATCTCGCTTTGCGGCATGTCGAAAATTTTCGGATTCCCGGGTCTTCGGATCGGGTGGCTCACCGCGCAAGATAAAGTGGTTTTCCAGAGGCTTGTCAGATTCAAAGATTATACGACAATTTGCAGCAGCGCTCCAAGCGAGATTCTGGCTCTTATGGGGCTCAGAAAAAGAGATCTTATTGTGAGACACAATCTTGAGATTATCGAAAAAAATCTTAACCGGTGGCATGAATTTTGCCGTATACGCCCCGGATTATTTTCCGAGGAAAATCCCGCAGCCGGGACCGTTATATTTCCCAGACTCAATTCTGATATTTCGATTGATGAGTTGTGCGCGGATTTGCACCGGACCAAAAATGCTCTCCTGGTTCCCGCATCAAAATTTCATTGGGGCGGCAATCGTTTCAGAATCGGCCTTGGCAGAATAAATTTTCCCGAGGCGCTTGCCGTGTTTGAAGAGTTTTTGCGCGAACGCCAAATGATATAGCAAAGCGACCGACCCCTTGTCAATGATGAGGGGTTGTTTTTATTGGTTGCAAACGCGCGGCAATACTGAACGCCAGCGCTACGATGACGCAGTTTTTGATGATGTACTGGCCTTCGAGCGTGGGAGTGAGAAAGCTCTGCCAGGTGATTTGCGGGAGCAGTACGAGCGGGAGCGCAGTGGTGATCATGTGCGGGATAAGCAGTACGATGGCAATGCGCTCGAGTTTGGGTACGAGGAACGCGATGCCGATGGTCATTTCGTACACGCCGAACCAGAAGATGAACTGCTCAAATGTGAGAAAGGGGAGCGTACGGGAAAGCAGCGCTTCCACCAGCGGATTTGCCGGGCTGGTGTGCACAAGCTTCAGGGCGCCAAACCAGAAGAAAACGACAAAAAGAGAAATCCGCGCCAGCGGAATACTGCATGCGCGCAGCAGGGAGATAATATAAAAATCTATTTTTGAAATCATGATTATTGGATCCCGCAGCGTTTTTTCAACGCCGCAAGGTCGTCCGGAGTTAATTTTTCGTTGGTGCCCTGGTTGAGCCGGTACATGATCGCCTTCGGGTCGGCAAGATGGTCAATGCCAAGAGCGTGGCCAAGCTCATGGGCAAGCACTCGTACCAATTTTGCACGGTCGTCGAACTGGTAAATGTCTATCTTTTGGCCGTCCGGGCCGCTGCGATATACGCCCTCTTCAAACTCTGTGCCCCCGGCGCTTCCGATTTCATTATATTGTGCCACTTGGAGATTGAGCGTTGCGGCAAGGCGATTGAGCACCAGCACCATGGCATTGATCCGGTCTACTTTCGCGTTCAGCTCGCCTCGCATCATATCCGCTTTTGCAATGAGCGCGTTTATTTCCGCCTTTTCGGCGTTGAGACGGTCGTACTCCTCTTTTGGGGCTCCGCCGCGGCTGTTCCACATGGCCACCTCCTCATTGTATTTGTCTTCACGCTGATTGAGTGCCGTGATCTCTGCGTCAAAAATCGCTTTGTCGCGGCTGTGTTCCGCCAAGAGCGCTTCATAACTTGTTTTGAGCGCAGCGTATGATTCTTTGCTGTCGCGTATGGTAATGCCGTATGCTCGCAGCGTTTCGGTTGCCTGCTGCCGGGCATCGTAGATCAAGTTTATTTTTAAATTGCCCGCTCTGGGCAATTTATCTTGAGCGGAGTCGAAGGATGTTGACGTGCTTGAGGCATGTGCAAACAAATCCCGGCCAATCGGTTTTTCCCAGATTTGCTCGGCTGCCTGTATTGCGCGGAGAAAATCGCTCTTCGAGATTCCAAATCGGCTGTCAAACGCATCAATGGCGTATGTAATAGGCTGTTCGCACGGAAGAGGCGCGCGTTGGAACTTTCCAATCAGATTTTCTACTCCCGGGGACAAAAAAATGCGTTCGCGTTCAAAGTTGCCGAAAAAATTCCAAACTTTGTCCTGATACGCAAAAAATAGCGCTCCGGCGATTCCCGCCAAAAGAATGGTTTTGACTGTCTTTTGAATCATTTATTTCCTGTGTTTGAAATACTCGACCTGCCGGAGACGCTTTGCCGCCTCTTCCTTGGTACGGTAGGTGCCGAGATTCCGCCCTTTTTTAGAAACCACGCGATAACCTTCGCGCACTTTTTTGATCATAGTTGGTCCTGTTTTTTTGATTCATCTTACGGTCGTCCTTTATCATGCACGCTTATCTCTCTATGCGTTGCGCGGCGATGCGGAGCAGCGTGCCAAATGCAGTGAGATAGAGTATGGCAATGGCGAGCCAGCCGATAAAAGGAATCAGGCCAAGAATGGCGAACATCAGGATGCCCCAAAGTACTGTTTTCCATGAGAGTGCGGTTTCTTTTTTGTGGATCCATTGCTGCATGATTGTGCCGGCAAGCATGACTGTTGCAATACCGGTCATAATCAGGGCAAAGCAAAACCATATGCCCAGGGCAATGCCCAGATATGCTCCGATAACCGTGGCAATGAGCAGGATTGCCGCAAGGGGAACCACGATTATGCCTGCAACGCCAATGCCGAGATTCTGCCAAAACCGGTTGCGGTTTGAAGAGACCATTTCAAGAGACGTGCGTGGAAACAGCTTCAGGAGGATAAGCGATGCGGCAAGGAGTGCCGCAAGTTTCAGAAAGAAAAATACGCCAAAGCCTGCCAGCAGCGCTATCGGTGCATAGCGGGTTGCGGTGCGGCCTGCGTATACGGGAGTAAATTCGATCTTGCCTATTTGTGCGCCGTCTTGCACTGTTGCCGGGGCCGGGCCCGAGTAGGTGATGGAGCCGCTCACCCTGCTTTGCGGTCCAAAGGTAAGTTTTTTATTTGCGTGCACCTCTATCGGTCCGATAATAACGCCGTTGATAAAGACATCGCCTCCGGTTATTTTTGCGCCTCCCGCAACCGTGCCGTTAAAATTGATTATGCCGCCCGCAGCCCACCAGTCGCCGCCGATGCGCGCATTTTCGGTCAGAGTAATGGTTCCGCCTGCTGCGAGCAGATCGCCCGCAACAGGCGCATTGACTGTCACGTTGCCTCCGGCAATACGTGCATCATCGCCTACCGGGTTGACCACTGCGACATTGCCTCCGAGCGCAACCAAGTCTTTTTCCACTGGCCCGACAACGGTCACACTGCCGCCAGCGACAAACAAATCCCCGAGGACCTGTTTGCTGACGACCACTGATCCGCCCCCGGTATACAAATTGCGAAACTCCTGCGAGCCGCCAACTACTACGGCTCCGCCGCTCGCCCTATCCCTGGGCAAATATTGCGCCGCATGCGAAACCGCCAACGGCATGACCAGCGTAAATCCTGCGAATACCCCGAACCATATTTTTTTACACATAATATGTTGTTTAACCGAATGAATACATATATTCGTATATAGTCTCCAGTATATCATGAAGGATCGTTTTCAGGGAAACAGCAGTTTTCGAAATTCCTCTTTCTTATCTGAATCGGCCTGCAAGCGCAGCAGATAGGTTATAAATTCGGGAGACATCCAAAATCTCGGCTCTTCCGTAAGCCGCATAAAATCATCAAATGTGATAAGTTTTGTCTCGATTTTTTCTCCGGCATCAAGATGCGGCTCCTGTACTTTCCTGCAGTTTCGCGCGATAAAGTAATGCACTTCGTGCAGCACTTTCCCGCTTGGGCCGTGCTTAAAGAGCACGCTCCATTGATCTGACGCATACCCCGTTTCTTCGAGTAATTCCCGTTTTGCCGCATCAAGCGCATCTTCGCCCTCCTCTATTCTTCCGCTTGGCGTGTTTATGTTATTTTTACGGTTAGGCTGATCTTGCTCT
Source organism: Candidatus Sungiibacteriota bacterium (assembly GCA_016206285.1). GTDB lineage: Bacteria > Patescibacteriota > Minisyncoccia > Sungbacterales > HO2-52-23 > JACQRW01. Next base: position 10,551 of record JACQRW010000021.1, on the reverse strand, counting down.
TCCATGAGTATTTTATCGCCAACCGTAGCAATAATCTCCACCGTAGCGGGCCGCCATGCCTTTTCGAAAATCTCCATGGTTCCGTCAAACATCTCCTGCTCCCATTGCCATACTTCAAAAATTACGCCCTTAAAAACCATCCGGGCATGCTCCGGAAGCCCTTCCCGCAGTTTGTCGCTTCTTGCATCCATAGATAAAAGTATACAGGAATTTATATACAATGATAAACCCTACGCTCTGAAAAGCATGATCATCTCCGGCAAACTTTTTTCATGGAAAACGAAGATGATCTCGGTGTACGTAGTGATAGTTTCCGCGAGGATAATCCGTTTTCGTGCGATCTGCCGGATGAGCGAGAAGGTGATATTGGGCATGCGGTAGTACTTCGGATCAAGCGACAGGCCGATAGATGCAAGCCGCGACTCAATCATACGCGGAGTTTCTTTAAAATGTTTCAGTATAGACTCCTTTATCCGGTCGGAGCAGATCACGGTGATCTCACTGGTGCTCAGGGTCATCGCGAGAAAATCATCATGTCCGGTCTTCACTTTTTCATACAGCGCGGAAAGTTTTGCAAGCAACTGCGGAGTTTTTTCAAACACGATCTCCGAAAGAGGGGATTTGGTGGTGATGTTGTTTATTCTTATCTCCTGAATAAGCGGGTCTGATTTTTTTATGTCTTTTTTGATTCTGGATAAAGCGACCACAATGCCCGCTGCTCCTACGCGTTTCTTTGTTTTTTGTTCCACGGCTCTCTCAATCTGCTTGGCGTATGCCGACAAATTCATGTACCCGTGCGAAAGGGCATAGAGCGCCTCTTCATCGTCATACAGGATTTCGCGTACCGCATCATGGATCTTGAGCATGGCAGTATTCTATCATATATAACAAAAAGATACAAATATGATATATATGTTATAAAACTTGCATAGTTGAAGCAAGATACTCTATATTCAGCAAATGGAAACAAAACTGATATATCTGGAACATATGGACCAATACGCCTGTGACGCCAAAGTGGTAAATGTGCTTTCGGAAGACGGCCGTACGGTTATTATCTTGGATCAGACGGTTTTTTATCCGCAGGGCGGAGGCCAGCCGTATGATACTGGGGTTATTACCGGCGGGCACGGCGCAAAATTTTTAGTGGAGGAAGTCCGGTTCGTTGATGGCGCAGTCCGCCATATTGGAAAATTCCAAAGCGGAACTTTCGCGGTTGGAGATACCGTAACCTGCGCTGTGGATATTGACCGCCGCCAGCTCCACTCCCGGCTTCATTCTGCCGGGCATGTGGTTGACATGGGCCTTAAAAAGCTCGGTATTCAGTGGAAAGCCGGCAAAGGGTACCATTTTCCGGTCGGATCATACGATGAATATGCCGGCAATCTGAACGGAGCCGATACTGCGAAAATGCGCGCCGATCTTGAAGCTGCCTGCAACGAAGTGATCGCACAACATATCCCCACCAAAGTGCTTTTTATGAAATGGGAAGACATGGCATCGGTTTGCGCGTTTGTGCCGGATCATATTCCCGATAACAAGCCCGGGCGCGTGGTCATGTACGGCGATTTTGGCATTCCTTGCGGCGGCACGCATGTAGCCAATCTCTCGGAAATCAAATCCATGACCATCCGCAAAATCAAGCAAGACGGCCCGAATGTCCGGGTTTCGTATGCGGTTGAATAGGGAAGATTAAAAATATCCGCTTTAGGCGGATATTTTTAATCTGTTTGCTTTGGCCACAGCAAAGATTTATGAGCAGGCGCAATGCACGTCTGCCTGGCCGCATCCTTTGCACTTCATGGTGCAATAGCGGTCAGAATCTTCATGCTTGTGGTTGGGATCGTGTTCGGCGGCTTCAGTTCCGCAGATAGCGCACTTCCAGCCATCGGTTTCGCCGTTACATTTTGGACATTTCATAGTTTTGTTTTTTAGACAAATAATACCTCCCGACCTTTAGTCCGCCCAAAAAACGAAGGTAAAGACTTTTTGTCCGTTGCCGAGGTCCCGTTCGTAGTGCGATGGGCGGCCATTGCCGTCTCGCCGCAACACTCGCCCCCACTCGCCCGGTTCCGAAACATCTGCAGGCGCATGGCCGCTTTTGCCTTGGGCGCTCGGAGCTTCCGCACCCAAGGTGGCGGAAGTATCAAGATGCGCATAGATGAGCGCAAGCTGATCAAAGTCGTGTATATTCGGGTGCTCATTGCTCAGCTGCCCTTTGATGGTGCCGTCCGGATCATCCGTATAATCCATGCAGGTGCCGAGGTTTATGTTGGAGAAGTTCTCGTCCTGATGGCTCAGACCGAACGTGTGTGCGACTTCCTGGCACATGACCAGTCTGCGCCACGCCGGAGTGTTGTACTTTTGGGTGTTGAAGTAGGTGTCGTTCATCTTGGCGGTTCCCTGCACGATATGGCTGCCGTTCGCCCAGATTTGCGCGACTCCGAGCCAGCCGGTGCTGCCGTATTTTGCGTTGCAAACTTCAACGCGCCCGCTCGTGGGTACGCAGTTTTTGGGTGTAAGTTTGCCTTTGGTATTATTGGTGCCTCCGGCAACGATACTCGTGCCGAGCAGAGTTGATGATGATACGCTCCAGTCAGATGAAGCCTCGCTCAGGTACCCGTCCCAGATGCTTGAAACATTATCTCCAAGTTTCAGGGTGAAAGGGTTGCTCGTCTGCGCCCAGTGGTAGGATCCCCACGAGTGTGTTGCATAGACAACAGTCCCTGATCCGATGACCGCGAGTGCGGCAAAAATTGCAATGAGAGAACGGCGATTAAGCCTATTTGTCAAGAATGATTTAATCATATGATAGTTATAGAATTATAGTATTAGAACTTATGCGATTGACTCCTTCCTGTCATTCCCGCGTACGCGGGAATCCAGATTCAGGGATCCTGGATCCCCGATCGAGTCGGGGATGACACCAAACGCGTAAGTCGTAAGTATGTTTTCAACTTGACTCATAATTGCATTATGGCAGACCGGGTTGGTTCGTCAAGAGTTTTAGTATACAATGAAACGTATGAAGCGCTCATTGTGGAAGTATATGCTCATGTTAGCAGCAATTATCATTATCGCTGCGGCAATTTTATTTTTGATGGGCCGGACACCCTTTGGTCCGACAGGAGAAATAGGATTTTGGACCGGTGACGTACACAGCCAATACAACTCGCAACGCTTTGCCGATCCATATTCTTTTACGCACATTGCCCATGGTGTCGGGCTTTATTTGATACTCCTGTTTTTCTTCAGGCGTCTTCCTGCGGGAGCCATACTTTTGCTCGCTGTTCTTTTAGAGGTCGGCTGGGAGATACTTGAAAACACGGAATATATCATCGAGAGATACCGCGCAATCGCGATTGCAAGAGGTTATTTTGGAGACAGCATTTTAAATTCAGTAGGCGATATTCTGTTTGCCGCTTTCGGAGCGTTTTTATCAATCAAGTTTCCCAAGTGGGCGCTTGCCGCGGCCTTCATATTTCTTGAAATATTTCTGGCGCTCACCATACGCGATAATTTAACCCTTAACATCATTCAGCTTATATATCCGATTCCCGCAATAGAATCTTGGCAATTGGGTCTTTCGTAAGCTGTGCTTTATACGGCATAAGGAGAGACGGTATGGGCCATCACGACAGTCACCGCATAGTAAAACCAATGAAGCATATACGAATATGCAAAACCGTTCGGTACTCGCAGTATGAGCCACGGAAAAACGGACGCAAACAGCACCGCTGATGCGGTAAATCTGACTACATAGCCGAAAGGCAGTTCTCCGAATGAAAGCAGAAGATGCGCCCCGCCGAATATAAGCATACACCAAAGAGATATGGCCCGGATGCTGTAATTCCGCGCTGAAAATGCAAGAACCAAAGCCGCAACAAGAAGCTGTTGCAAAAGGATTTCAATGGACTTCGGCAGAAAGTACCACGAATTCGCTACCATGAGTTCCGGAGGATTCCATGATTCGGTCCAAACGATCGAGGGCAGTTTTGGCATGACGAAAAAAGCAAATAAAACCAAACCTGCGAAAAAGATGCATAGAAAAATAGAGGCGTGCAGCACGTTTTCGACCGGTCTCCACTTCTTAAAAATGTGCCGAAATATACGAACGGAAACTATTACCCAAAAAGCGTAATATAACGTAATGCCAAGAGGTTCGTTGTTATAATCCGTATGAAGTCCCGTTAAGGGCAATAATATATAGTAACCGACATCCGAAGCAATCCATATTGCCGCAATCCGTACCAGTGTCCATAGAAGAGAAATCTGCGTATGAGACATACATAATAGTATAACAGAAATTACGCGCCATCAGCAAAGTTCCGCATCAGTCCGGCATTCTTGCATTTTTCGCGGTGCGGTGATAGGAGAAATAAAGGTCTTATTGATTTTCTTGCATACCACAGGGAGGATACATCGTGCAGAAACTGCTCTATCCTGCAATAGCGATTATTTCTTTCTTGTTCTTTCTTGATGTTTTTTCCGATATGGTCTCTGCAAAACACGGGCAGGTGCCGTGGTGGGTGGATCAAAGCAAAGACAGAGAAGGGCTTCCGTGCTGCGGAAAGAAAGATTGTATACCGGTTGTATCTGTGGAGGTGTTGCAGTCCGGCGAGGGGTACACTGATGTGATGATCAACGGCGAGTTCGGGGTGGTGCATGAGCGCTCGGTGCGCACGATTCAGATTGATTGCGAAGAAGACGATCCCGTACCTTATGTCTGCCTAAACGAGCGTTTTCATGACACGCAAGGCAAATGGTTTGATTGCATAACCATAGATTCAGACGGCAATCACCGCATAAAGGTTAATCCCTCGTGCGTCATATGCGTTGACATCCCGGTGTGCGTAGAGAAATATTCATAGTATCTTCACGTCCCTGCCAAGCAGGGACTTTATCAATCTTTAAACCATTTTTTCGCCTTCACTTATTTTTTATACTCCAAAATATCACCGGGCTGGCACTCCAATACTCTGCAAATAGCTTCTAATGTTGACAGGCGAACGGCTTTTGCCTTGCCGTTTTTCAAGACAGAAATGTTGGCCATGGTGATGCCGACTTTCTCGGCCAGGTCGGTAACGCTCATTTTCCTTTTCGCCAGCATGACGTCAATGCGAATGATGATTGCCATGTTCGTTATGTATAGTGAGCTAGCCGAACTAAACAGTTAAGTCATTTTCCGATTTCATCTCTACGGCGCTATGCAGCGTTCTTTCAAACACAGCCGCGGCAGTGGCGATGACGATAGAAATAAAAGTGGCCACGATAGATACGGCAATAAAACCCGCCGGATCGTCATCTGCGTTGCCGTTAAAAGATACCCGTATGTATAGTGCCGCTGCCGCAATCAAGCAACTCAGTACGATTGCGCAATATTTTATATTCCGTAAAGACTTCACGGATTCCAGCGAGAATACTTTATTTTGCCTGATGTATCCGAGTAACGTAAACGCCTGATACAGCGCAACGAAAAACGCGATAGATGCCAGATATCCATAGATTATAAAAGGGTCGGCATAAATACGAAACAGATCTAAATTCGCAGCTCTCCCTTCAGTCAAGGGAAACCGGATCATAATGGCCAGTGCCACAATGCCGATAAGCACGATTACGGCCTGGAGAAATACCGTTGAGCTTTTCTTCATAGATAGTGCTTTTACATTATTCATACCCCCAGTGTAATCTACTATATATCGTTTGTCAATATATATTTATCGCAAAGCAGCATGTATACGTGCCACATTTTGTTATTCCGTAATTTGGCTTGCACTGAGCATTTCGGTAAACTCAGTGTAAACTTGCCGAAGTGCGGAGCCGATGTCCCGAAGTTGGAACCGACTTGTCCTGAGCTGGGTCGAAGGAAAAAATGGCTCAAATTCTGGTCCGCCAGCTGGCGGATTGATAAAAGTATACAGAAATTAAGGGCTATCTACAAAGTTCATCCAGAATGGTTTGAGACGCCAAGGCCGAAGTCGAATAAGGGACAGAATATTGTTGATTATCCGGTTAAGTAGCTGGCTGCTCGCTAAGTACTTTTTTTATAGAATCAATCTGTTCTTTTAGCACCTCGTCTTTAGCAACGCCATCACTGATTTTTTCAAAAGCGTAAAGTACGGTTGCGTGGTCTAAGTCAAACATGCGTCCGATTGATGGAAAAGATAACCTAACCATATCGCGAAGCAAATAAGCGGCAATCTGCCTTGGTTTGGCAACTTCTGCTTTGCGCGTCCGCCTTTTCATTTCCTCTATATTTAGATTATAGAATTTTGCCACAACAGTGATAATTCTCTCAACAGTAGAACCTATTTTTTTCTCTTGTTCAGTAATATAATCTCTGCCTTCCTCTTCGGAATAAGCATAATGTCCATATTTTTTAGCAAGTGCTCTGTTAACTATTTGGCGGACGCGCTCCCGAGTAATTTCAAATTTTTGCGCAATTTCTTCCAAAGTGTGCGGTCTTTGATCGTTGAGACCGAATCGCATTTCAACCATTTGTTTTTCTCGATCCTCCATTCCCTCAACAAGGTCTTTATCGCCAAGAGTTTGTCCTTGTTTTGCTTTTTCAAGTTGTTTTTCTCGTCTTGCTTCCCACGCAGACGGATCTTCCACGAAACGATCATAAATTCCTGGCCCAACCTCAAATTTCTTTTGGGCAATGTAGACAGGAATATCAGTAGCAGGTCCGTAATTCTGCGGAATAACACCTTTTTGATATGCTTCTTGAATCATGGCTCCCAATGATTCACTTAAAATCAACTCGGCCAGATATAATTGCGCCTCACGAGATTTCTCTACATCACGCTTTTGTGGATTATCCCCAAAGTAGTATTTATTGATCGGGTGCTTGGAGTTGATAAGTATAAATCCTTGAGTTGGACTTCCTGGCATTGGATCATAAGTTGTTTGCAATTGTTTTGGAACGCCGTCATCAAAATCCCAATCCTTAAACTTACCAGTCGGTCCTGTTGGTGGTGGTTTAATACGGTCCTTGATGTCTACTCTGCATTGCGCTGAATAGTCCCCAAAATTTGCCTCAACAATACTGGATTCATTATTCTTCTCACCCACGAAAAGCACTTCAATTTTTGCCACTTGACTCGTAGTATGCATTCGGCGCGGAACTGCAATTCGTTTGTGTTTCAATATTATTGAATCATTGGAGCTCGAAAACGAAATTTTGCTTCCGGTTTTTATGACATTCAAATCAACAAAAAGATTTAACGAACTTTCTCGACTCGCTGTGGTTCTCATGTAATCCGGACTAAAAACGATGCCATTTTCTGGATATACTACATCCTCGGACACAATGGAGACCACCACTGAGGCGCTACGCTCCCCACTTCTTGCCTCTAGTGTATCAGCAGTTCTTGCGTTTGAGCCGGTAACAACTATGGTTTTAATTAGGATGTCATCGCTACTCTCCGGCGTGTCGCTAACCTCAATTATGGTCGGCGAGAAACCTATCTTACCTTTTGAGGATTTAAGAGATATTTTAGAACCGGGCTTGATAAGTCGAGTATCAATAAGAAGTTGTAGGCCATACCGCTTCCCTGCGGTGATTGCTATGTTACTCCTAGCAAACTCAATACCGCCTACGGGGCGCGCCGTTTTCTTTGTACGAATTACGCCATTTGTATCTTCTCCAGTAAGTTGCGCGTACAACTTGTTAAGTTCTTCAAGGGCTTGCCGGTGATTTTCCTTTGTTGATTCAGAAACGCCCTCGTTGGTCCTCTTGCGCCTTTCTTCGTTGAGAATGGGATACAGCCAATCTTTTACTTCTAGAGAAAGTTTTTTATAAAAATCATGCTGTGTATTGAATCCGTCCCGAGCGTCTGAAAGTATCGCCTCTGGATGTTTTGGGTCGTTGATTTTATCAAGGATTATTTCCCTTGCTCCGGTTAGTTTCATGAAGCCGAAAAATTTGTCTGCACCAGGTAAATTATCCCAACCGAAAAATGTTTGAGCATACACAGCTTCTTTGTTGTCGTAAACCAATAGGCCATTTTCTCTTTCGTCTCCGACAGTTTGAAGCGGTGTTGATGATTTATATAGCTCAATATCAATTTTTACAGGGTCATACTGCTCAAATTGCAAAGTAAACTCTTTGTGCTCAACCAAATCGCCTTTTGGGAATTGATATTTAACAATACTTTTTTTCGTGCCCTTCGAATCCTTATATATTAGTTGGACCACGCGCTTATCGTTTGAATGTATAAGGCGAAGCATATAAAAGGAACCCAATTTTTTTATCAGATTGTCATAATCATGTATAGTCGTACTATCGAGAACAAAATCAACGACTGTTCCGTGGTTGCTATTCACGCCCCATTCCTTAGCTAGTTTCTCTACCGATCCTTTCTGTTTTTCGACGCTAATAAAATGCTTCCCCTTTTTTTCGTAGAAACTACAAATTGATGCTTCGCCGTCCTTAACCGACTTTATTTTTCCTTCGTGGTGATAAAAGAGAACATCTGAAATACCCTGGCCAAAGATTCCCCTCGAACTATATCCTTCATAGGCAGCACTTTTCGCCGCTCCGTATTCCTTAAACTTATCCTCTAACTCAGTAGAGGTCATTCCTTGAGCTTGGTCTGTAATACGAACAACCCTTTTTGTTTTATCAACGAAAATTGTGATGGGAAAAATCTCATTTCCCTCGTTTTGTCCAGATTCAACTACTTTTCTATAGCTATCGTCAGAATTAGTTATTGGTTCGGTCAGGGTTTTGAGCAAACTTTTACCGACGGCATCTGAAAACTGCCGTTTTATGAATCGTGAAGCAATTTGTACTGCAATTTCAGTCATATCAGTTTAGGAAAGTAGATTACTAAATTTTTTTTCGAGCCAAGACAAGAACTCCAACACCTCTTTATCTTTTGCGGTTGTCGCTGATACTTTAAGTCGTTTCAAATGCTCGATCAAAAGTTGTTTAGGCGTGTATGGTGCAGCTTTCAAAAAGGCGAAGAATTCATGATTATTGACTTCTTCGCTTGCAAACCACTTTTTGAAAGCCTCTGAAACTCTTATTTCTTGAATATCATCACTTGGAGATTTTCCTCTCGATTTACTGACGACAATAGGTTTCCGGTCCTTTTTAGGTAAGGGATTTTTTAATGAATTGGAAACCTGTTTTGCCATTTCCCGACCCAAATCTGTTAAGTAAAAACCATTTTCTAAATTACCAGTAGCCCAATTTTTTCTTTTTTGATCTGTCAGACGACGGAGAGCTTTATTGATTCGGTTGGTGTCTGGATACTGTCGAAAATTTGCCATAGAAAATTTGTGTGGAAACAATCGGAACAGGCCTACAGCAATAAAATCAAAATAAAGAGGGACCTTGTTTTCTTCAAGAATAAGGAGTGTGTATACCACTAGGCGGTCCAGATCAAAGCCATCGTAGTTGACGGCTGGGAGTTGTTTGAGGCCAGTCAGTATTTTTTTGGTATTCATTTCGTTTGATTTCATAATTTGAAGTCTCTCTTTTTGGGGAAGTGAAATTTTGCTTTGGTTTCTTTAACTTTTCGCTCAATCTCGGAAAAAACTTTATCAATGTCCTGCTCGTCGTATTCGTAGATATTCCGATTAGAACAATTCCCTAAAACTTTTAGGCGTTTTAGGACTATATTTGTCCGAGCGGTGGCAAGTCGCTTGAAACGATCTCGCGGGTGTTCATTTGTTGGAGTTATTTTTTCCATAAAATTTACCTATTTGTAATATATAGCATACCCTTATAAATACTGCAATCCTGTATAAAGAGTGTAGCCTGCATCAAGTATTGCTGTCAAGGATCATAAGGAAAAACCGGCACCCCTCGGGATACCGGATTTTTAATCCTAAAAAATCTTTAATTTCTTTTATACAAATTTTATTTAAGGTAGGGATTCTTTGTTCGAAGAGAATCCATGGTATCCTTGAGATTGGATTGTTTAATGTCTAATTTTAACTGTTCCTCTTTTGTTGTGTGAATCTGCTCCAGTAAGTTGTCATTGCGCTCTCTATCGCTTTTATCTGATAGCAAAACTTGCACAGCAACAGTTACCACAATTAAAACTGCCGCGATGATTACGGCAATAATGATGTTAAAGTTTCTGGACTCCTGTTTATCTGATAGTTGCTCTATTTTTACTAAACGCTTTGATAATTCATCAAGGGTCTCAGATTGCGCTTCGACAACATTAAAAATTTCGGCTTTTGATGGTATTCGGTCTGTCATGTTCCTTTATAAAAACCCTCTATTTTTAGAATACCGTTTCCCTGTTCAATTGCCGCGATATCTAGGTATCTATATAAATAAAAATCTACACCACCAAAAACAACACCTTTCTGAAAAGCGACACCGGGGCCAAATGAAACGCCGTTTACCTCAATTTGAACCTTAGGAGAAAGTGACCCATCCGGAGACTCTTGGAAAATATCTAAAAACTTATAACGTTTAGTTTCGTTCATATTATTGATTTTACCGCATTTAAAGAAGTTATGAAAACTCCAAAAACCCTTATTTCACTTCGGTTCAAAGTAGGACATCTGGCGGTGTATTCTGAATAT